>JAUWVE010000069.1 GCA_030617565.1 Gammaproteobacteria bacterium
AAATTTGCTATCCATCCTGTCGCCGGCCGTATGCCGGGGCACATGAACGTCCTGCTGGCAGAATCAGACATCCCCTATGACCACGTGGTAGAGATGGATGAAATCAATCCTGAATTCAGCACCACCGATGTGGCACTGGTAGTCGGTGCCAACGACGTCACCAACCCGGCCGCCAAAACCGACAAATCCAGCCCGATTTACGGTATGCCAATACTCGATGTGGAAAAAGCCAAGTACATATTCGTAATCAAGCGCAGCATGCGTCCCGGCTATTCAGGAATTGAGAATTTACTGTATTTCAGGGACAATTGCTCGATGGTATTCGGGGATGCGAAAGAAGTTTGCGAGGCACTCACGGCAGAACTGAAAAATAGTTAGTAAATAGTTCCAAGTCAAAAGTTCCAAGATCCAAGAAAAAAACCTGGAAAATTTAACTTGGATGTAATTCTGTTTTGGGTTTAACTTGGATCTATCGACTTGGAACTTGGAACTTCTTTACCTATTCGTGTCGGTCAAAAGTCTTGAACCCGCTGGACTGGACCAATTTATCTCGTTTGGCTTCTTCCAGGTCTGAGCTGACCATCTCGGAGACCATTTCCTCGAAGGATATGCGTGGCTCCCAGCCTAGTTGTTCGCGTGATTTTGTCGGGTCGCCTAACAGTGTTTCAACTTCACAGGGACGGTAGTAGCGGGGATCAACTCGAACTATGACGGAACCGATTGCAGGACATTCTCCGGGCAGTTCATCCTTGCTGGTGTCCAGTTTTTCAATAATACCGACTTCTTCAACACCATTACCCTGCCAGCGCAGGGTGATGCCCAGTTCTTTTGCCGACAGGTCGACAAACTCTCTGACCGAATGTTGTATGCCGGAGGCAATGGCAAAATCTTCCGGCTTGTCCTGCTGCAGAATCAGCCACTGGGCCTCGACATAGTCTTTTGCATGGCCCCAGTCACGTTTGGCGTCCATGTTGCCGAGATATAAGCAGTCCTGCATGCCCAGGGTGATTCTTGACAGGGCGCGAGTGATCTTGCGGGTGACAAAGGTTTCACCGCGTACCGGTGATTCGTGGTTGAATAGTATGCCGTTACAGGCAAACATGCCATAGGCTTCACGGTAATTAACGGTGATCCAGTAGGCATAAAGCTTGGCCACCGCATACGGTGAGCGGGGGTAGAAGGGCGTGGTTTCCTTCTGCGGCGTTTCTGCCACCTTGCCGAACAGTTCTGATGTTGAGGCCTGATAGAAGCGACAGCTTTCCTGTAGACCAAGCATACGGATGGCCTCCAGTACACGCAAAGGACCCAGTGCATCTGAATTGGCCGTGTATTCCGGTTCCTCAAAGGAGACCGCGACATGGCTTTGTGCCGCCAGGTTATAGACTTCATCAGGCTGTGTCTGCTGGATGATTCTGACCAGGCTGCTGGAATCTGTCATGTCGCCATAATGCAGGATAAATTTCTGTTCCGCCTCGTGTGGGTCCTGATACAGGTGATCAATGCGGTCAGTATTAAACAACGAGGTGCGGCGCTTGATGCCATGAACAATATAGCCTTTGTTCAACAGGAACTCAGCCAGGTAGGCCCCATCCTGGCCGGTAATCCCTGTTATCAGTGCAGTTTTACTCATATCAATATCTTTAATGGTTAGTATAGCAAGTCGATAATCGACCGATTCTAACAAATTCCTCGATTTGATACCGCATGATACAGATCAATTTATTTTCTGTTTCGATGCGTATACTGGCATGCGGAATATAAATCAGCAGTATGGAATAATTCTATGTTAATAAATCTTGAAGACCCGGCTAGAAAACCGGACCCGACAATGCCGCTGCTGCAGCTGGGCTTTCGACCCTTTTTTCTTTTGGCAGGAGTTTCTGCAGCTTTGTTGATCCTGGTCTGGGGTGTATTGTTTTCCGCAGGGGGTCCTGATGCGGCTTACGGCACCGTTTACTGGCATGGTCATGAAATGGTGTTTGGCTATACTACCGCCGTGATCGCAGGGTTTTTATTAACCGCCGTAAAAAACTGGACTGGCAGACAGACAGTAAACGGTGTTTCCCTGTTACTACTTTCTCTGCTGTGGATAGCCGCCCGTCTGCTGCCATTTTTCCCTGAAACTATTCCTTACTGGATGCTTGCAATTATCGACCTGTCGTTTTTACCCGCTGTTGCGGCAGCCATATTGCCCTTACTTGTGAAAACAAAGAATCACCGCAACCTGATCTTTGTCGGCATAGTTGCACTGCTTAGCGCTGCAAATATTACCTTTCATCTTGGGGTAGCAGGTGTGCTGGTCTCTGGCCAGTTTTATGGCCTGTATGCTGGCGTTTATATCATATTGCTATTAATCAGCATCATGGGTGGGCGTGTTATTCCGTTTTTTATTGAGCGCGGCATAGGCACAGGCTTTACGCGCAAGAGTTATCCCGCTGTCGAAGTGAGTGCTAGCCTGGTGTTACTGTTACTCGGTATCTTACATACAGCAGGCATGACAGGGATGTTCACCGTTATCGTTGCATTCCTGGCCGCCGTACTGCATCTCATCCGACTATCTGGCTGGTATGCTAAAGGCATATGGAGTGTTCCGCTGCTCTGGGTGCTGGTGCTGTCCTATGGCTGGATTGTCATTGGCCTTTTTCTGATGGCACTGGCGATGGCGGGCATATTTTCCATTTCACTGGCATTGCATGCACTGACTATTGGCGGTATCGGTCTGTTGACGATGGGCATGATGGTCAGGGTTTCTATGGGGCACAGTGGAAGAAAGCTGGCAGCACCTGGTTTGCTGCCTGCCGCTTTTGCGGCACTTAATCTGGCGGTGGTGGTCAGGGTGTTGTTACCTTTGTTGATGCCAGTTGAGAGTTATCCATTGCTGGTGTTGATCTCTTCATTGATTTGGGCAGTAGCGTTTGCCATTTTTGTTTTTTGGATGTCGCCGGTTTATTTCTTACCGCGGGCAGATGGTCGACCGGGGTGAGGGGTTTTTCCTCATTTCTATTTTTCTTTTTTATTGCTGTGTACACGCATGACTGAGTTTTTCGTCCTTCATGGACGAGTGACTTTTCTTTGCTTGCCCAAATAAAAGTAACCAAAAGAAAAGGCACCCGCATGCTTGCCCTAAGGGTTCCCTGCGATGCTCAATCGAGCCGGCGGGATGTGAAACTCGTGGTGCGGTGTAACGGGTAAGGTGTACATATCAGAGGCCCACAAATGACTCAAGACAAGGCGCAGCTCGCGGTTAATGGTTATTCCCTTAACAAGGGCTGCAACGTAGGGTTGTGTCATTTGTGGGCTTCCCTACGGGCGCGGTGAGTAGCCATCATCTGCGGCGTTACGTCTCTTGGAAAGGGCATGCCATTCCCGGCGAAACGTGTCTTGCAGCTAATGGCTACTCACCGCGCTGATAGGCACATCTTACCCGTTACACCACACTGGCTCAGACAGCACATCCCGAAACCTCCGGCTCAATCTGCGCTTCTCGGCAAGCCTGAACGGGACTTTAAGACCAAGACAAAAACAAAGACCAAAATCAAAAGCAAGATCGGAGGCAACATTGTAGGTCCGAATTCATTCGGACAAGATCTTTGCGAATGAATTCGCACCTACAAAAAAAATCAAATCCATCCTGTTGTACTAGCCTGAGTTTGATCTTTTGACTTTGGTTCTTAGTTTTTGACCTCCAATCCCCTTTTGGGTTGTCGAGCACTGGAAGGCTGGGCCGGATAAGGCGCGGTGCATGTCTGAGCGAAGCGAGTTCACCGTGCCCGGTTCAGACTGAAGCGCGCAGAGCAGCCGCAGGCCAACACGATGGGGCGGCTTTTCTTTGGTTCGTTTCTTTTATCCGTATAAAAGAAATGAACTCGCCCATGAAGGGCGAAAAACAATGATAAAATCAAGAAATAGAATAAAAAAGGAAACAAGAAAAAGCATCAGCCGTGCCCGGCGCTATTCTCCGATAAGGTCTTGTGAAAAGTCCCAAAAGACTCAAGCTCAGTAACAATTTTATTTACACATTCTTCAATGCTGTATTTGTCAGTTTCAACCACAATTTCGGCTAGCTCCGGCTCCTCGTAAGGCGAGGATATACCGGTAAAATCACTGATTTCACCACGTCGTGCCTTCTTATACATTCCCTTAACATCACGGTCTTCACAGGTTTCCAGCGAACAACGGCAATAGATCTCGATAAATTCATCTTTGTCTACCAGTTCCCGCACGCGTCGCCGATCACTGCGGAAGGGTGAGATGAAAGCGGTGATAGCGATAACGCCGGCGTCAATAAAGAGCTTTGACATTTCCCCGATGCGGCGGATATTTTCTACCCGATCATCAGCCGAGAAACTGAGATCACCACAGAGACCGTGACGGACATTGTCTCCATCCAGCACAATAGTGGCACAACTTTCTTCATGCAGGCGGGCTTCCAGTGCATTGGCCAGGGTGGATTTACCCGCACCGGATAGACCGGTAAACCACAGTATAAGGCTACGGTGGCCATGAAGCTGGTTGCGGTCTTTACGTGTGATGGCAGTATCGTGCCAGACGACATTTTTACTTTTCATTTAGTCATTTCTCTTGAAAAATTTGGGCGGATGTTAGCATGAAAAAAACATCAGTATTATATTTTACGTTTTGCCTGTCAGGTTTTACGGAAAACCAAATGCCAGGAGTTAAGCAAAAGAACACAATTGAATGTTTTTCCTTTATTGTTAACCATAGATTGTAAATCGCAAAACGTAAAATATTTTTTAATAATAAGAAATGACTGGAAATTTCAGGCAAATCCAGTTAGCTTATCCGTCCGAAACACTATTCCCGCATTTTAATGTCCAGATTCCGGCCCGCTGAGGCTATCAAAACCGGTCAGAAGCTCTTTATCAAGACCTTCGGTTGTCAGATGAACGAATACGATTCCAGGCGCATGGCAGATATGCTAGCGAAGTCGCATGGGCTTTCTGTGACGGTAGATCCTGAACAGGCCGATGTGTTGCTACTGAACACATGCTCTGTGCGAGAGAAGGCGCAGGAGAAGGTGTTTTCACAGTTGGGCCGATGGCGTGAATGGAAGCTGGAAAATCCTGATCTGATCATAGGCGTCGGCGGGTGCGTGGCCAGCCAGGAAGGTCAGGACATCCTTGATCGGGCGCCCTATGTGGATATCGTATTTGGCCCGCAGACCTTACACAGGCTGCCACAGTTGATCAACGAGTGCCGGCAGGAGCATCACAGCGCGATTGATACCAGTTTTCCTGAAATTGAAAAATTTGATGCCCTGCCTGAGCCCAGGGCAGAAGGGCCAACGGCTTTTGTATCCATCATGGAGGGCTGCAGCAAGTACTGCAGTTTCTGTGTTGTCCCTTATACCCGTGGTGAAGAGTTCTCGCGTTCTTTTGATGATGTGTTGGCCGAAATCGTTAACCTTGCCGAGCAGGGCGTGCGTGAAGTGAATCTGTTGGGGCAGAACGTTAATGCCTATCGGGGTGATATGCATGATGGTTCGGTTGCCGATCTTGCATTACTGATACATTATGCCGCTGAGATCGAGGGTATTGAGCGTATACGTTTCACCACTTCGCACCCACTGGAATTTAGTGACTCATTGATCGATGCCTATGCCAGTATTCCAATATTGGTTGATCATCTGCATTTACCCGTACAGTCAGGTTCGGACCGCATACTCTCGCTGATGAAAAGAGGTTATACCGCACAGGATTACCTGCAGATTATTGAAAAACTGAAGCAGGTTCGTCCGGATATCAGCCTGTCTTCTGACTTTATCATTGGCTTCCCGGGTGAGACAGAGGCAGATTTCCAGGCCACGATGGATCTCATAGAAACCGTCGGCTTCGATCATTCCTTCAGCTTCATCTACAGTGCGCGACCGGGCACGTTGGCAGCTGAGCTTGAAGACAAGGTGCCGATGGCTGAGAAAAAACAGCGTCTTGCCGTATTGCAGAAACAGATACTGGAAAATGCTGCAGGCTTTAGTCAGGACATGGTGGGTACAGTTCAAACTGTCCTGGTATCGGGTGTCTCAAGGAAAAGTGACAGTGAGATATCTGGCCGCACAGAGAATAACCGGGTAGTCAATTTTGCCGGTTCAACTCGCTACATTGGTCAGATGCTGGATGTCAGGATTACCGATGCATTACCGAATTCATTGCGTGGCGTGGCCGATGGCATAGAGAAATCCCGCAGCATCCCGGTTCAGTGTGTAACAGGATGATTATTGCAGCATGAGTGTGTCTGAACCGGTTCATCATTTTTCTTTGCAGTCAGCCGACAACAAGACACTGGCCACGCTATGCGGTCAGTTTGACGCAAACATCAAACAGATTGAGAAATATTTTGATACAAAAATTATGCATAGAGCCGGGGATTTCACCGTCTTTGGTGGCAAGAAGCTGACGAAAAAAGTTGAGGCCGTGCTAAATGATCTGTATGCCCATGTAGCGGAAGGTGAAGAGCTGGATACTGCTACAGTACACGTCGCACTGCAGCATTTATCGCAAAAAAAAGGTGAAGCTGATGAAATTATGACCATCAGAACACCGCGCGCGAAAGTTCGGCTGCGCAACCCGCGTCAGCAGGCTTATGCCAGAAATGTTATCTCGCATGATATCAATTTTGCCATAGGTCCGGCCGGTACAGGCAAGACCTACATTGCTGTGGCCTGCGCCATTGAGGCGCTGGAAAAAGAAGAGATCAGCCGCATAGTACTGGTGCGGCCTGCTGTTGAGGCCGGTGAGCGGTTGGGTTTTCTGCCGGGAGACCTTGAACAGAAAGTCGACCCCTATTTACGCCCTCTTTATGATGCGCTGTATGAAATGTTCGGTTTTGAGCGAGTCGATCGCCTGCTTGAACGCCATATAATTGAAATTGCACCGCTGGCCTATATGCGCGGCAGAACATTAAATGATGCAATGGCGATACTTGATGAGGCACAGAACACCACAGAAGAACAAATGCGCATGTTTCTGACGCGTATAGGCTGTGGTTCGCGCGCAATTATCACTGGAGATGTGACACAGACCGACCTGCCGCGCTCGCAGCGTTCCGGCCTGGCACATGCGATCGAGGTTCTCGGCGGAATTAGCGAAATAAAGTTTAATTATTTCAACTCTACAGATGTCGTCAGGCATCCGCTGGTGCAGAAGATTGTTGAGGCCTATCAGGCTGTGGATGACAAGAAGAACCCGGTACAGGGTAAGCAAAATGTCGCTGAAAATTGATCTACAGTTAGCGGTAAGGGATGAAACCATACCCGACAGAGAGAAATTCCAGCGCTGGGCAGATGCAGCTGCTGACGCCTGTCGTTGTGACAATATGGCGCTAACTATTCGAGTAACTGATAAGGTGGAGAGTGCCGAATTGAATGACCGCTACCGAAATAAGCCAGGACCGACGAATGTCCTGTCTTTCCCGTTCGAAGATCCACCGGGGCAGGAAACAAACGTTCTGGGTGACCTGGTAGTCTGCGCGCCGGTAGTACAGAAAGAAGCTGATGAACAGCATAAATCATCCGATGCACATTGGGCACATATGCTGGTTCATGGTGTGTTACACCTCTGCGGCTATGACCATATTGATCAGACAGGGGCTGACAAAATGGAATCGCTGGAAACGGGCATTATTACCGGGCTGGGTTTTCCTCCACCCTATGATGAGCAGAAACTATAGTTAGCATGAAGAAAAAACTTAAAAAACCTCGACCTCGATTGCGTTCCTGGTTGTCTCGATTAGGGCTGTCCCTGCTCGGAATATCCATGGAACGCGAAGATATGATCAAGATTCTGCGCACAGCCGCAGAAAAGCAGCTCATCAGTTTTGACGCACTGGATATGATTGAAGGTGTTTTCCAGGTGTCCGACATGCAGGTGCGGGACATTATGGTGCCGCG
>JAUWVE010000046.1 GCA_030617565.1 Gammaproteobacteria bacterium
CGAATTATGTCTCCAGTATTCAGCTTGTAGTGCGGTTTCTTTCTGCCCTTGTTTACCCTCACTTGTCCGGTACGCAACAATCGATAAATCAAACTGCGCGGAACCCCTTTTAGCTGTGCTAACAGGAAATTGTCTATCCTCTGGCCAGTGAATTCCTGATCCACCTCTAGCAGGCGAACTCCAGTCGATTGAGCAGGCTGGGATGTTTTATTTGTTGGATTCTTTTCAGGCATGCGCGAATGATACAGGGTTTATGGGAGATGTGGACATCTTGAATCGTCGAATAATCATAAACTTAGTTGACAAATCATTGTGGCTGTATCTAGACACTGGTATAGTGCGTTGTTGTGAAGACCGTAAACAAGGTTCCTCTTCATTGAATTACCTTGATTGGCTCACAAATATTTAAATGAATTTTGGATGTAAGGATGTAACCTTCGTCCTCGGGTAAATGGGATTACCACCAGAAAATGCCGGGAAGATGACAGAAAATGACTGTCCACCGCGCATACTGAAACCGACTAGCATAATATTTTCCAGCTTTAGCGAGCTGTTGACCTCGCGCATAGTTATAAAACCTGCGCCAGATGTAAAGAGTAAGATGTTGTTAGTCAGATACGGGAAATCTCATTTTTTAGGAATGACAGTCTGTTACTAATTTAATGTAAGTAGCAGGCATTGTGACGCAAGCAGACAGGCTATACATAGCTCATAGTACTAAAGTAGATAAAAATCTGTTCAAACCCTTTTGTAACTACTAAACAAGGTTCAATTTGTTAGGGAAATGACAGCTACAGCAGCGTGATAGTCCTGACGTGCATTGCGTCGGAATACACACAAAATGAAAAGAATGTTATTTAACGCAACTCATCCAGAAGAGTTGCGAGTTGCCATCGTTGATGGCCAGAGATTGATTGACCTCGATATAGAATCTGCTAGTTACCAGCAAAAAAAGAGCAATATCTACAAAGGGAAAGTAACCCGGGTTGAGCCCAGCCTCGAAGCCTGTTTTGTTGATTATGGCTCCGTCCGCCAGGGTTTCCTGCCAATGAAGGAAATCTCCCGCCGATTTTTCACCGGCGACAAGAAAAATGCCCCCATCTCCCAGACCCGTATCCAGGATGTCATCAAGGAAGGTCAGGAACTTGTTGTACAGGTTGAAAAGGAAGAACGCGGAAATAAAGGTGCTGCCTTAACGACTTTTATCAGTCTGGCGGGGCGCTACCTGGTACTAATGCCGAATAATCCCAAGGGTGGAGGAATTTCCCGCCGCATTGAAGGGGAAAAGCGCAGCGAACTCCGCAAAGTGATGAATGAGCTAGATGTCCCTACCGAACATGCACTGATCGCCCGCACGGCTGGCATTGGTAAAAGCCTGGAAGGCATGCAGTGGGATCTCGATTATTTAATGCAGTTATGGATAGCCATCGACAAGGCTTCTGCGGAGCGAGCTGCTCCTTTTCTGATCTACCAGGAAAGTAATCTTGTCGTCCGTGCGATGCGAGACTATTTACGCTCAGATATCACTGAGATTTTAATTGATAATGCTGAAGTCTATGAACGTGCCAAACGCTTTATGGAACAGGTAATGCCGCAGAATCTTGCACGCCTGAAACACTATGAAGATACCGTCCCCCTGTTCTCTCGTTTCCAGATTGAACACCAGATAGAGTCTGCCTTTTCCCGCTCTGTTCAAATGCCTTCAGGCGGCAGCCTGGTCATTGACCATACTGAGGCACTGGTAAGCATCGACGTAAACTCTGCCCGCGCAACCAAAGGCAGCGACATCGAAGAAACTGCTTTACAGACAAACCTTGAAGCTGCCGATGAGGTTGCCAGACAATTACGCATGCGTGACCTGGGTGGGCTGATTGTGATTGACTTCATTGATATGACATCACACAAAAATCAGCGCAATGTCGAAAACCGACTAAATGATGCACTGGAATCCGATCGTGCACGTATCCAGACTGGCCGTATTTCCCGTTTTGGTCTGATGGAAATGTCGCGGCAAAGGATACGTCCGTCATTGGGTGAGTCAAACTATAAGGTATGTCCTCGCTGTGAAGGCACCGGACAAATTCGCGATGTACAGTCATCATCTTTGAGTATCCTGCGCATCATCCAGGAAGAAGCACTGAAAGAAAACACTGAAGTGGTTCATGCTTATCTGCCTGTTGAATCTGCTACTTTTCTATTAAATGAAAAACGCCATGAAATTACCGGCATTGAAAATCGTCTGGGTACAAGAATACAGATAATCCCCACACCTTCTCTTGATACTCCGCATTATAAGATCGAACGTATGCGTAGTGAAGATCTTGATGAATTGGGTGACAAACCCAGTTATAAACTACACGTAGAAGAAGTAAAGGATGAACTGCCATCACCTGGCAGCCAGCCCCAACCTGCAGCAGAAAAACCTGCTGTTAGCACAGCATTCCATTCTACATCTGCTCCACAGCCCGCAGCTTCTGCGCAACCAGCTGTTGCGAAAAGTAGCGAGGAACGCGGCTGGTTTACCGGACTGGTTAAGAAACTGTTCAGTAGTGATGCAGAGCAGGTACAGGAACCCCAGGAAGAGGTAAAACCTGCCCCACAACAGCGTAGTGTGCAGCAACGTAAGCGTAGACCCCAGGGGAACAGACCACAAAATCGCCGTGGTGGGCAGCGCCGGGGAAGCCAGCAGCCTCGTCAGCGTAAACCGCAAAAAAAATCTGTGCAGGCAAAAAGTGGTGAAGGACAGACTGACAAAACCAAACAGCAAGCTAATCAGCAGGACAAACCACAGCACCCTCGTCAGCAGGCCCGTTCAAGCAGGGGGCGTCGTCGCAACCCCAGGCAAAGCCAGGGAGCAGCAGGCGAGGATAAACGCCAAAATCGCCCTGCCGGGAGTAAACCTAAGTCAAAAGAGGTGAACGGTAACGTAGCAGCACCAGCCAAAGCTGAGGTAGCTGTAAAACCTGAGGTGAATGGGAATGTAGCCCCTGCGAAAACCCCTGCAGCTAAAAAGAAATCAGCCACTAGCAAACCGCGTTCAACGAGCAGGAAGCCAGCTTCTAGCGCAAGCAATAAACCTGCTGCTGAGGCTAATAAAGAAACAGGGTCTGATAAAGCAAAGGTTTCTGACCAGCCAAAGGTAGATGCCAGCCCAGTTAAAGATAAAGCATCCAGGAAACAAAAAACTGAACAGAAAGGAGCTTCAGTCAAGCAGCCAAAGGCGGAAAAAATAGCAGAAAAAGCGGTGAAAAAGTCTGTAAAAAAACCAGCAATGAAAGCTGATAGTCCTACAAAGACGACACAGGCAGCCGTCAAAGAGACAAAGAAAGCTGAAAAGCCCGTGGAAAAGAAAAAGCCCGCCCTGGTTCAGATTGAGACAAAAAAGGTGTCTGGATCAGAATAAAGCTGTCCTGAAGCGAGCATTACCAGCGTAAGCCGCCACCTATAAAAAAACCGTCAGTCTGACTCCTTAAACTGGAGTCAGGCGATGACTGTGCAGAATCAAGCCAGTAACCCCGATATCCCGCTCTAAGAGACATGGATGGGAGGGGATTAACTGCCAGACCTAATTCAAGCTCCTGGCCCAAAGGGTCGACCAGATGCCCTGCATTAGTCATCCAGGGCGATAATGCTGCCTGGCCAAAAAGATACGACGGACCATAGAGCCCAACACGTCCTTCAGCAATAAATCTCATGCCGAAGCTTGATTCACCTGCCGCCATTTCAATATCATTCCAGCCCAGGCCCATAGCAATATAGGTGTTTTGCTTAACTGACAGCAGACGCCTGGTGATATCGACACTCCACTGACTGGTGTCGAGTAATCCTGTGTCCAGGTTTTTTGTTTTATAAAGACTACTTTGCCCCTGCCATTTATCGTTCAACCATCCCTGACCAATATTAAACTGGGATATACTGCCCAGTGAACTGCCGAATGACTGCGTACCGGAAGACAATGAGGGTGTTTTATGAGTTTGTTCGAACCCGTCATCTTCAAATGCAAAACCGGTCGTTGCCAAACTGCACAACACCAGCAATGATGCGGGAATTTTTAGTTTTTTATGATTCATGGATCATCTCCCTTGGCATAAATATTTGCATGATTAACCGAATCTGTTAAAGACATCATGCCAACACGTAATTATCAGGCTACTCCTGTATAAAAGTAGAATCCAGTACTATTTCAAGAATTACCTTAAATAATGTCAGTAAGGCCATATAACTATTGATGTTTTAATTAAAATAATACGAATAATTTCAAGAAATAAAAAGACTCTGTGATGGTCTTTATAAAATACCCTATCAGGCTGTACTGATAAGTTAAAGCCGTGACAACACCAGCTAACACAGGAAATTACCCGTTTATCAGGCAAATTGACCTGTCAGGCACCAATTTACTACCCCATGTCAAGGTTTCATCAAGCTGGTTCAAAAACAGCTATCGATTCAACATGTTTTGTATGTGGAAACATATCCATAACCCCCGCAGCAGTTAGCTTATAGCCATGCTTATGTACAAGAATATCGCTGTCACGTGCAAGGGTTGCCGGATTACATGATACGTATACGATGCGTTTTGGCTGTAATTCAGGCAGTCGTTCAATGACTTCCATCGCCCCGCTACGAGGAGGATCCAGTAAAATACGGTCCCATTTTCGGTGCAGCCAGCTTCCATCAAGAGGCGCATCATAAAGATCAGCAGTAATGAACTCTGCATTTACCAGGCCGTTATGAATGGCATTCTCACGCGCCATTTGAATGAGGGCAGAATCAGCCTCTATTCCAGTAACACGATGAGCAATACGTGCAAGTGGTAAAGTAAAGTTGCCGACACCACAAAACAGATCCAGTACTTCATCATCACCTTCAGGCGCAAGCAGTTCCAATGCCTTAGCAATCATCAGCTTATTGATATCGGCATTGACCTGAGTGAAGTCTGTTGGACGAAAGCGTATAGAAACGTCCCATTCATCAAGTCGGTATTCGAGCAGTTCAATCGTTTCAGGATATAGTGCAACGATAGAATCAGGGCCACCTGACTGCAGCATAATGGACAAGCCTTTTTGCCGTCCAAAATCCTTAAGGAGTTCCATGTCAGACTCTGACAGTGGCTCCAGGTGCCTGAATACAAGAATTCCTGCATCGTCTCCTGCAGCAATCTCGATCTGCGGAATACGTTTCGCTATAGAAATTTTCCCAATTAATTCTCTTAGCGGAATAATGAGCTGCGAAAAACGTTCATCAAGTACTTCACAACTGTCCATCACAGCAAGATACCCGCTTTGTTTTTCCCTGAAACCGACAAGCACCCCACCTTTCTTTGGTACAAGCTTTACCCCAAGCCTGGCTTTTCGACGGTAATTCCAGTGTGTGCCCTGCAACGGAGGCAATATCACCTCAGGTTCGACCTTGCCAATTTGTTTCAGGTTATCAAGTAAAACCTGTTGCTTGGCGTGAATCTGGCTTGCATCATTCATATGCTGCAAACTGCATCCACCGCAAACGCCTGCTGCAGAACAACGAGGCTGGACACGATCGACTGAGGCCTCAAGAACTTCCAGCACTTTTGCCTCATCATATTTACTGGTTCTTTTTGTTGTCTGACAAAGCACTACTTCACCCGGCAATGCCCCGTCTACAAAAACCGCTTTACCTTCATGGTGTGCCACCCCGCGACTGTCATTGGTCATTGATTCGATAGTGACCGTCATTTCAATTGGCGGCGAACGCCTTCTTCTTCGTGCCATATGTTAGCAATCCAAATATTCAAACCTGAAATCTTTTCACCACAGAGGGCACAGAGGACACAGAGGTTTTTATTGTCATAAATATATTTTTTCTTTTGTAGGATACCCAATGTTATATAGAGGTTCCCTTATTTTATAGCCTCTACATAATTAGTCAGATGCGTTTGATCTTCCTTTTGTAAATATTCTTTTATCAACTGTAATTGCTTTTCATACGATGAATGATCAATCTCTCCGCACACCAACTGCCAGCGCTGATGAATAAGAAATGTATTGATGACTCTGGTTTCCAGATTTATTCGAATAAGCTCATGGCCACCTTCCAGGCAGGCATTGAGGATATTCTGATCAGACATTTCTTCAATTCCGGGAAAGCCGGAAAGAATAGCGACCTCGTTTAGAAAGCCTGAACCCTGATCTTCAGATCCTGACAGTTCGGCAGTTAAATCTATTACAGCAGAACTTTCAGCCAATGGAGCGCGGATGCCATGAGACAGACAGCGGTAATTCAGGACAGGTAAAATTCTACGACTGTCCCAGGTGATTATTTCCGGTTTGTGCTGATCAATGATGGATGTCAGGAACTGCAAGTGTTGAAGTTCATCAGTTTGAGATCCAGCAGATGTTTGAAGACTTATTCCATCATCATCAAGCAGGAGCATGGATATCGCTGCTAGCCGCAGCAGATTCTGGCTCAATTCTTCCGAATCACCGCCCTTTTCCCTGTTTTTTGTGAACATGACCCGGGCAATGTCTTTTTCCGATAGATCATGCAGATTGTACAGGCGTTCACCCAGTTCAAAATCAGGAATAGTCGCAATATCAAGCAATAGAATACTCATGAAGACTGGTCCTGAAATACCCCTGTAGAAAGGTAGCGGTCGCCTCGGTCACAAATGATTGTAACGATCACTGCGTTTTCAACTTCGCGTGACAACTCTATCGCTGCCGCCACAGCCCCGCCCGAGGAGATACCGGCAAATATGCCCTCTCTGCGTGCCAGCAAACGCGTGGTATCTTCTGCCAGCTGCTGACTGACATCCATTGTACGGTCGACTTCATCTGCATGAAAGATAGAAGGCAGGTATTCTTTAGGCCAGCGACGTATACCGGGAATAGCTGAGCCATCAGTCGGCTGAACACCAATGATTTCAACATCCGGCTTCATTTCTTTCAGGTATCGTGATGTTCCCATTATGGTGCCGGTAGTGCCCATAGAAGACACAAAATGGGTAATGCTGCCTTGTGTGTCCCGCCAGATTTCCGGCCCGGTAGTTTTGTAATGTGCATCCGGGTTGTCTGGATTTGAAAACTGATCCAGCACCTTGCCTTTACCTGCCGCCTGCATCTCAAGCGCCAGGTCACGGGCCCCTTCCATGCTCGCTTCACGACTGACAAATATAATCTCAGCACCATAGGCAGTCATACTGACGACCCGCTCGGCACTCATATGCTCGGGCATAATCAGGATCATGTGGTAACCTTTCAGGGCTGCGACCATGGCAAGTGCGATGCCTGTGTTGCCACTGGTCGCTTCAATCAAGGTATCGCCCGGCCTGATCTCACCCCGCTGCTCTGCAGCTACGATCATATTCAATGCGGGCCGATCCTTGACTGATCCGGCAGGATTGTTGCCTTCGAGCTTGACCAGGATGGTGTTATTTTTCCCCTCAGTGAGATACTTTAGTTTCACTAAAGGGGTGTTACCGACGAAGTCTTCCAGTTCTTGCATTTTAGATAATCTATTGAGTACGGGGTTAGCGGATTTGACCGTTTCTGGATTCTACCATGATGACATAACGATAAAAGTATTCGGCTTCAGGATAAAAATGCTATCGTTCAGATTCATGCTTTGAAATAGAAAACTGCCATGGAAAAATTCCTTCCCGTCTTCGAGACTGGAATCATTGAAATTCTGAAAACACAACCTGTATTGTTGCTGTTCCTGGTGCTCGGTGTCGGCTATTTGATCGGCAAAATTCGTTTCGGTAGCTTCTCATTCGGGCCGGTCGCCGGCGTGTTGTTTGCCGGCCTGTTTCTCGGCCACTTCGGCATGCGTATCTCAACTGACTTACAGACCATCGGCTTTGCCATGTTCATCTTCTCGGTCGGCTACCAGGCCGGCCCACGCTTCTTCGGTGTCCTCAAGGAGGATGGGGCCAGGTATGCGACGCTGGCGGTGGTAGTCGCCTGTACCGGATTCGGCATCGCCGTCCTCGGTGCCAGTCTGCTAACCCTGCAGCCCGGCACGTCGGCCGGCCTGCTGGCGGGTGGCCTGACCAGTTCACCTACACTTGCTGCGGCGACCGATGCAGTGCAACAGGGCATCGTGCCGGTACCGGAAGGCTGGACCAAAGACCAGGTTATTAACAATATTGCTACCGGCTACGCCATCACCTATATCTTTGGTCTGGCTGGTCTCATCACTGTCATCAAACTACTGCCGCAATGGCTGGGTATCGACCTGGTTGTAGATGCACAACGCCTGGCCAGTGAAGAAAGTGCAGATCAGAAACTGGTCAATGTCACCACACGCTGCTATCGCGTCACCAATGAAGAAATTACAAAGTTGACAGTAGCCGAGCTGCGTGAGAAATACTGGGACCAGGCCACGGTAGTTACTTTGACACGTGACGGCATAAGTAAACAACTCGGTGATTACGAAAATATGCAACTCGGTGATCATCTGGAGGTCATTGGTCCACGCGATTTCTTTGTCAATGTCGCTCCCATGTTCGGTGAAGAGATCCTGCCGGAATGGCGCATCAGCGATGCCATTGATACCGCCCAGGTCGTAGTGTTGAACAAGCCAGTTATCGGAAAGACACTGGCTGAAATCGAGATCCAGCGCCGCTTTGGCCTGATGCTTTCACGCATTACCCAATTGGGCATCGAGGTGCCGCACAGCAATAATATCGAACTGGGCAAAGGTGACATCCTGACGGTGGTTGGCAACGCCTCACAGATAGATGCACTTGGCGAATATCTCGGGCATATCGAGCGCGATATCTCGGAAACTGACATGGTGACCTTTGCCTTCGGTATCGTCTTCGGCGTACTTGTCGGTATGCTGTCGATCGAAATCGGTGGAGTGGCTGTTGGGCTTGGTACTGCCGGTGGGCTGCTCGCTTCCGGTTTGTCGATCGGCTACCTGCGCAGCAAAAGGCCAACTTTTGGACGTCTGCCGGATGCCGCACAATGGATGCTGATGGAGTTTGGCCTGCTTGTTTTCATGGCAGGTGTCGGCTTACGTGCAGGTGGTGAGATTCTTGAAACATTTGCCCAGACAGGACCTGCGCTGATCCTGGCCGGCATCTTCGTCACAATAATACCAATTTTCGTCGGCTACTGGTTCGGGCGTAAGTTTTTGAAGATTGAACCGGTGCTGCTGTTCGGTGCCATCACCGGCGCTATGACCAGCGGGGCTTCACTGGCTGTGGTAACTAATGCCGCTAAGAGTTCATTGCCCGCACTGGGATATACCGGCACCTATGCCTTTGCCAATGTGCTGCTGATGGTAGCGGGTAGTTTGATACTGTTATTCTAAAAAAAATGCCGACTCATTGAGCTGGCATAATCTTTTTATCTCGCGTCACCCCGGCGAAGGCCGGGGTCCATCAATTGCTGCTAAAAACTGGATTCCGGCCATCGCCGGAATGACGATCGCTATAGTTTCTGTACAGACATTATTTCGGCTGCACTTTGTAGGGATTGCCACCAAGCGCATTAGAGATATCGGTAATCGCTTTCTGTGCGCGCACGCTGTTGCCCGCGGCATCCAGTGGTGGGGAAATAGCCGCGATGCCGAACTTGCCTGGTGAAACAGCCAGGATACCGCCGCCCACACCACTCTTTGCCGGCAAGCCCGTTCTGTACAACCACTGACCGGAATCATCATACAGCCCTGCGGTGGCCATCACTGCAAGGATTTCGTCTATGTTGTCAGAACTGACCACTTTCTTGTGAGTGACCGGGTTGGTGCCGCCATTAGCCAGCGTCGCCGCCATGGTGGCAAGATCCTTCGTATTCACCGCAACTGAGCATTGACGTGTATATATATCGGTGGCTTCGAGGGCATCGCCGTCGAGTCGCCCATAGGCATGCATCAACATGGCCAGTGCCTGGTTGCGTTGGTTGGTGTCGGCTTCAGATTTGTAGACTTCTTCATCGACACGTAATTTACGACCGGCAAAATCATTGTAGGTATTTATAATGGTGTTCCAGATGGCTTCGCCGTTGTCACCCTTGATCATGCTGGTTGCAGTAATCGCACCCGGATTGACCATGGCATTCATTTGCTCGCCCTTGTACTGTTCGATAGCGACAATGGAATTGAATACCTGACCAGTTGCATCAACACCCATATTGCCGGAGATAGCTTGAGTACCCGACTCCTCGATAACACGCGCCATGGTGAAGACTTTGGATATTGACTGTATCGAGACTTCCGATTTTACATCACCGACGGAGTACACCTTGCCGTCTGTGGTAACCAGGGTGATGCCAAAAATGTTCGGGTCAACTTTGGCAAGTACCGGGATGTAGTCTGCATTGGCGCCTTCCTGAAGACCCTTGTACTTGTCATAAGCTGCCTGCAG
>JAUWVE010000198.1 GCA_030617565.1 Gammaproteobacteria bacterium
GCCAAAACATTCATACATTCTCCCTTATCACCCCTGTTCTACTTTGCCCTGCTGGGACTTGGCTTCATGGGCATGATGTTTACGCCTCGCCAGGAAGACCCGCAAATATCTGTACCCATGGTGGATATCTTTGTAAGTTACCCGGGTGCCTCATCCAGCCAGGTGGCAAGCATGATTGCTAATCCTCTGGAAAAGATCATGTCTGAAATTCAGGGTATCGAGCATGTTTACTCCGCTTCCCAGCGGGGCAATGCCATGGTTACGGTGCAGTTTATGGTTGGTGAGGACATGGGCAAATCGCTGGTCAAGGTCTATGACAAGCTGGAGTCCAATAAAGACAAGATACCTCCTGGCGCGACACCACCGCTGGTCAAACCCAAGCCGGTAGATGATGTTCCCGCCGTCACCCTTACCCTGTGGTCAACACAGATGGAAGATGATGATCTCCGTCTGCTGAGTCTTGATGTCATGCAGGAACTCAAAGCGGTAAAAGACACTAGCCAGGCCTTCGTCACGGGTGGCCGCTCGGAGCAAATTAGAATAGAAGCGGATCCTGCGCGCATCGCGGGCTTTAACCTGACCCTGGATCAGCTGGCCCATACCATTAGCAGCGCCAATGGTGAAATCGAGGCAGGTGCGATCGAGAAAGGCCAGTATTCGTTTAAAGTTTATACCGGCAGTTTTCTGAAGACAGCCAGTGATATAGAAAACCTGGTTATCGGTACAAAAGACGGCTCTGTTGTTTATGTGCGGGATGTTGCTGAAGTAGTAGAAGGTCCCGAAGAAACAAAAAGTCTCGTTAGCTTTTACACGGGCCCCTCTTATCTGAGTGACACGGCACTTGTTCCCGACGGTGCGCCTGCTGTCACCATTGCCGTGGCAAAAAAACAGGGGTCTAACGGTGTTGATGTCGCCAATGATATATTGGCCAGGGTTGAACAACTCAAGGGTCGTTTGATACCGGACAATGTTCATGTCGCGGTGACCCGCAACTACGGTCAAACGGCAAATGACAAGGTCAACAGCCTTATCCTGAAACTGTTCTTTGTGACCGGCTGCGTTACCCTGCTGATCTGGTTTTTCCTTGGCTTGAAGGCCTCTATGGTCGTCCTGATCGTTATTCCGAACGTCATATTAGTGACGGTATTTACGGCCTGGGTGCTGGGCTTCACGATTGACCGCGTATCATTATTTGCACTGATTTTCTCCATCGGCATATTGGTCGACGATGCCATCGTGGTAATAGAGAACATTTATCGACGCTGGCTGGAAGAAGGTGCCATCAGTACCGAAACAGCTATTGATGCCGTTCGAGAAGTCGGTAACCCGACTATCCTGGCCACCTTTACGGTAATTGCTGCGCTGCTGCCTATGGGCGCTGTAAGCGGTATGATGGGGCCGTATATGATGCCTATACCCGTACTGGGTTCGGCTGCCATGTTGTTCTCATTGTTTGCAGCCTTTGTCTTTACCCCCTACCTGGCGATGCGCCTCAGGCCATCACTCTCGGCATTGAAGAAGGCGGAAAAGAAAGAACATGAATCCAATGAACGCATCGAGCATTTTTTTCGCACTACCTTAACCGCCCTGATTACCAGTCGTACTAAAGGGCGGTTGTTCCTGATCAGCCTGTTCGCTATGTTCTTTGCCAGCATGTCGTTTTTTTACTTCCAGTGGACGACTGTGAAAATCATGCCATTGGACAACAAGGCTGAATTCAATATCCAGATCAATATGCCGGAAGGAACGGCGTTGCCCATTACCAGCAACGTAGCATTCAGAATGGCCAAGGCCCTGCAAGCTTTACCTGAAGTTACCCAGCTGCAATCCTATGTAGGGACCTCGTCACCGTTTAACTTCAACGGCCTGGTCAGGCACTCTTACCTGCGTATGCAGCCCTGGGAGGCTGATATCCAGGTCGAGTTGCTGGGCAAGGGTGACCGCAAAAAATCAAGTCACGAGCTGGCTCTCGAGGCACGCGAAATCCTGCAGCCGCTGGCTAAAGAACTGGGGGCAAGGATCCAGGTCGTAGAAATGCCACCTGGACCACCGGTACTGCAGACCATGGTGGCCGAGATCTATGGCCCGGACGATGCTACTCGCCGTGAGTTTGCCCGTGACATGGAAAAGATGTTTGAAACGGCTGAGATCATCACGGATGTCGACACCATGATGCCTGATGATTATGATGTCTGGCACTTCAATATAGACCGCGAAAAAGCCGTGCGCCGGGGCGTCAGTGTTGAGACCATCAACCGAAACCTGAACATGGCTATGGGTGACTACAAGCTGGGTGATATCAAGGTTGAACACATCCTCGAACCGCGATATATCGTCATGCAGGTTCCATTGGCACAACGCTCACAATTACGCCAACTGGACCAGCTGCCCATTCCTTCTGCTGCCGGGACGTCCATACCCCTGTCCGAACTGGGCGAATTTGTGCTGATCCGTGAAGATCCCATCATCTTCCACAAGGACCTTCAGCCGGTAGAATTTGTTACCGGCGAAATGATAGGTGACCTGGCTGCCCCGGTATACGGTATTTTCGATATTATGCGCCAGATGGAAGA
>JAUWVE010000072.1 GCA_030617565.1 Gammaproteobacteria bacterium
GCTTTTAATCGACGGATGAAGCTGGTTGGTTTAAAGCGACTTTTCCTGCATGCCAGCAGACTGCGTTTCAGACATCCACTTGACGATAAGCAGATGGATATAGAAGCACCATTACCAGAACCCCTGGCCGCACTGCTGGACAAACTTTCATGAATAACAATACGCCTGACAGACCCGTTGAGCTGATCATTTTTGACTGGGACGGTACCCTGATGGATTCGGAAGCGAAGATCGTGAACTGTTTTCGCAAGGCCGCAGCAGATGTAGAGATCGATTACCCTGGTGATGAGGCTACACGTAATATTATCGGCCTGGGATTAAAAGAGGCCCTTGATATCCTGCTGCCTGGTTTTTCTGATGTTATCCGCCAGCAGGTCGTTGACCGGTACCGCGAGCACTTCCTGTATCTGGATGAAACGGAGATGCCCTTGTTCGAGGGGGTAGAAGAAGGCTTAAAGCAACTACAGAATGACAACTACTCACTTGCCATTGCAACCGGAAAAGCCCGAATAGGCCTGGATAAAGCTCTTGAGCATTCTCAGTTAGGAGAGTATTTTGCTGTCAGTCGCTGTGCCGATGAAGCCATATCAAAACCACACCCGCGTATGGTGCTGGACATACTTACTGAAACAGGGGTATCTGCTGATAAGGCCATAGTCGTCGGTGATACCACCTACGATATACAAATGGCCCACCGCGCCGGAACTAATGCACTGGCTGTTTGTTATGGTGTACACGATAGCGAGAAACTAAAAGCAGAAAAACCACTGGCATGCGTTGAAGATTTCGATGCTGTTCTTGGGTGGTTTTTGTAAATTGAATTATATTTAAAGTAATAATATTGAACCGCTAAGGCGCCAAGACGCAAAGGTGAAAAAAATGGCAATAATATACACATCAAAAATACTTAGCGTCTTTGCTCCTTTGCGGTTCTATGTTTAAAGGGCAGGCGCCCTAAAGGTTTCAATATGACAAACGATAAAAAAAATTCCAGCAATGACAAGCTTGACAAGATTGTAGCCGAGGCACATCGCAACCGCGATAAGCGCGAGCAGGGCTATCGGGAAAAGGCATTGAAAATGTATCCCTGGATTTGCGGCCGCTGTTCGCGTGAGTTTACCCAGGCCAATGTGCGGGAATTGACCGTACACCACCGCAACCACGATCATGATTATAACCCTGAAGACGGCAGTAACTGGGAGCTGTTGTGTGTCTATTGCCATGACAACGAGCATTCTCGTTTGATTGATGGAGAATATGGTGAAATCAGTTCAGGCACTGAGAAGACAAAAGAAGCGACTAATAATCCCTTTGCGGGACTGTCGGGGCTTCTTAAGGACAAGAGCTAGCAAACAAAAGGATATTGGACAAGATGAGGTCGATTGACGTCAGATCATATTCCTTATCCTTTATGACCTACATCAATGAAGAGTATTATTAATTACTTATAATCCATATTCATTGGCATAATTATTTAGAAACCTCTGATTCTGAGCGAAGTAGATTGCGATCTAAAAAATTCAGATTTGAGGCGAAAAGTGCACGTAATAGCTAGCTATTACGGATGTACAAGTGCCGCGGTGACAGGACGTCATTGAGCGGCCGTGCGATCCTTGCCTTGATATGAACAATTTGGAATACAATTTTATCTATCCAGAATTAATAGAGGTGCCCTTAAATAGACTATCCATTTCTCTATATAAATCAGCGGGACAGCAGGAAAAGAAAATATGAGTGAAATAAATTATCTTGCTGCTTTTTTGATTGGCTTGCTTGGATCGACGCATTGTATAGGTATGTGTGGCGGCATAGTTGGTGCACTGACCATGGGCTTGCCTGAAAATGTGCGGCAATCGTCCTTAAAGATGCTGCCTTATTTGCTGACCTATAACGCAGGTCGTTTAATCAGTTATACATTTGCCGGATTAATCATCGGTTTGATGAGTGCATCTGCCAGTCGTTTTTTCCAGGTAGGATCATTTCCTGTTGGCGGGATTGTGGGTGGTCTGTTTATGATTGCTCTGGGTATTTATATCGCTGGCTGGTGGCAAACATTGGCACCACTGGAACGTTTGGGAGGTCATTTCTGGCGTTTGATAGAGCCGTTCGGCCGGCGACTTATGCCGGTAAAAACGTTGCCCCATGCTTTTAGCCTGGGCCTACTGTGGGGCTGGTTGCCCTGCGGACTGGTTTACAGCACCCTGGCATGGTCAGCAACATCCGGCGACGCTGTAAAAAGTGCTCTGCTGATGCTTTCTTTTGGTGCTGGTACTCTGCCTGTGCTGCTGGCGATGGGTGGCCTGGCCGAGAAACTGCAGAAATTTACCCGAAATAATAAAGTTAGATATGTCGCAGGTATACTACTGATCGCCTTCGGTGCATTAATTTTGACAAAAGCGCTAAGTGGCGGCCACCAGCATCACTCTATGGAAACAATGGGATCGGATATGACTGAAATGCAACACTGATCCAGTCAGTCGCGAGGCAAGTTTTCAGGTTTTACGACAAGTTGCAGGTTTTATAATTTAGGTGTTGCGTCATTGCTGTCCCCAAAATTATGTAGGTCCGAATTCATTCGAATAACCACTGTGCGAATGAATTCGCACCTACAAAAACCTGCCTATAACGGCATGATTGATGTACTCAATAATTCTATTAGTATGTCTCACTATTTCATATTTAACATTCATTGAGAACAGGACAATCTAAATTTATTCAATGCCTTAATGGAATTGCCTGTTATTTTTATGGGACAGCAATGACGTAATAACTAACACTGCCTTTAAAGAACATCAATACCAAAATTTTCCAGCATACGAATCAGGCGAATCAATGGCAGGCCAATAAGCGTATTGGGGTCTTCTCCCTCGAAGCGTTCCAGCAGGGCGATACCCAGCCCTTCAGATTTGACGCTGCCTGCGCAATGGTAAGGTTGTTCCTTTAATAAATATGATTCGAGTTGCTGCTCGGTCAGTTTTCGGAAAACCACCTGAAAGGGGATGACTTCAGTTTGTGCTTCACCCGTATCCGCATTTACCAGTGATAACCCGGTATATAACATGATCTCTTGTC
This sequence comes from Gammaproteobacteria bacterium, assembly GCA_030617565.1. GTDB lineage: Bacteria > Pseudomonadota > Gammaproteobacteria > BMS3Bbin11 > BMS3Bbin11 > BMS3Bbin11. Next base: position 3,073 of record JAUWVE010000072.1, read on the forward strand.
CATTGGCCTCCCTTAGCTGCTGCATGGCTTTTTCGTGCGTGTGAGGCTTACCTACAATCTTGCCGCCATGTACGGCAACCTGGTCAGAGCCGATGACCAGGCAGCCCGGATTGTTACTGGCAACTGAGCGAGCCTTCTCAACTGATAGACGTTCAACCAGTTTTTGTGGTGACTCATTTTCGAGCGGTGATTCATCAATATCCGGTGCTTCGACGCGGAATGGGATTTTTAGCCTTTCGAGCAATTCCCGTCGATAGATTGATGTGGAGCCTAGGATTAATTTGGGCTGGGTCGTCATATTCAGGTGTTCCTAATGCTTTACAGTTACTTGCATATTCAGAGAGCGCATCTTACTTGTCAACATCTGAATCCGTAACTGTATTTATCTGCGCATTAAAATGTTTTTTGCATTTTTTGTAATGCCATTTCAGAAATATGGGTGGCAAATTCAGCAAACAGTCGAGCTGACAACAGTATAATAACGATATTCTGGAATATCGTGTAGGTCGCCATCGGCCTAATATCTCCAATGCTAGTGATTTAAGGGCACCTCTATTAATCATGGATAGATCAGATTGCATGTAGAATTGTTCATATCAAGGCAAGGATCGCACGTAATAGCTCGCTATTGCGAAGATTCTTAACGCCGAGGTGGACGATTTTACATGTGAGATAAATATTCATTGATTAATAGAGGTGCCCTTAAACCATAAGCTATCCTTAAGGACCCGTAGCAGGGCAATAATACGCTGATTTTTCACTCTAATTCAGAGAAATCACTTTGACACAAACGGAACGAATCCGTATCATTGCGCGGTTTAGTTTTATTAATACATGTGCCGCTACTGTCTTTGTGATGTTAGATGGCCGTTACTACGCAGACAGGGTTATTCCAATGGCAGTTCAAAAAAGTCGCAAGACACCATCAAGGCGCGGCATGCGTCGTTCGCATGACAGCCTGAGCAATCCGGCACTTACTACTGATCCGGTTACAGGTGAAACACACCGCCGTCATCATGTAACAGCAGACGGCTTCTATAAGGGTCGTAAATTAGTCAATACAGAGTCTGAGTAGGCACTCCGGCTAATTTTAATTAGTCGACTCAGTTGTGGCAATCTCTATAGCCATAGACAGCCACGGCGGTGATCAAGGCGTTTCGGTCACTGTCCCTGCCGCACTGTCTGCATTAGCCGCCAATCCTGACCTTTCTATCATTCTGGTAGGGCAACAGGATCTTCTGGATGCTGAGCTGGTCAACCACAGCAATAATTATCCCGATCGGCTGAGTATTCAGCATGCCTCGCAGATAGTTGGCATGGATGAATCCCCAGCTTTAGCCCTGCGTGGCAAGAAAGATTCTTCTATGCGTGTTGCCATTAACCTTGTAAAAGAGGGCAAGGCAGGCGCCTGCATCAGTGCTGGCAACACCGGTGCACTGATGGCGACTGCTCGTTTTGTACTCAAAACCCTGTCAGGAATCAAGCGCCCGGCCATTGTTACAGCTATACCCACCATGTTCGGACATGTACATTTTCTTGACCTGGGTGCCAATGTAGACAGCTCTGCAGAGGTCTTGCAACAATTTGGTGTCATGGGTTCTATCCTTGTGCAGTCAATAGAAAAACAGGACCAGCCAAAGGTGGGCCTGCTGAACATTGGACATGAAGATGTTAAAGGTAATGAAACGGTAAAAGCAGCAGATGAGTTACTGAAAAATAGCCCGGTCAACTACGTTGGCTTTGTTGAGGGAGATGACATTTTTACAGCAGACCTGGATGTTATCGCCTGTGATGGTTTTGTCGGCAATGTATCACTGAAGACCATGGAAGGACTGGCGCAGATGATCACGTCGATCATGAAAGAAGAGTTCAACAGGAATTTTCTGACAAAATTGGCAGGCCTTGTTGCGATGCCTGTTATAAAAGCCTTGCGCAGTCGTCTCGATAATCGACGATATAACGGTGCCACCTTACTTGGCCTTAGAGGGACAGTGATCAAAAGTCATGGCAGTGCAGATGTGTACGCCTATACAAAGGCAATTGAAGAAGGTTACAGAGAAGTACAGCACCAGGTGCCTGAAATGATAGAAAAGGTATTATCCACTACTGATTTAACTAATTCGACAAAAACATAAAAGCGACTAAATGAGAACTGCATGGTGAAGAAAACAGCGTTGACTCATTCCAGGATAATTGGAACGGGCAGCTACTTGCCTGAAAAGATTCTCACCAATACCGATCTCGAGCACATGGTGGAAACCAGTGACGAGTGGATTGTTTCACGCACAGGTATACGAGAACGCCACATCGCCGCAGAAGGCGAAACAACCTCTGATTTGTCTGAAAAGGCAGCACGCCTTGCTATGGAAAGCGCTGGCATCCATCACTCTGATATAGACCTGATCATAGTAGCAACAACCACCCCAGATCTAGTGTTTCCTTCTACTGCCTGTCTGCTGCAGGAGCGCCTGGGTATACATGGCTGCCCCGCATTTGATGTGCAGGCTGTTTGCACCGGTTTTATCTATGCTTTGACAGTGGCAGACAATTTCATACGCAGCGGAAGCTCTAAACGTGCATTGGTTGTTGGTGCAGAAACCCTGTCGCGCATCGTTGACTGGACGGATAGAGGAACGAGTATCCTGTTTGGTGATGGTGCGGGAGCGGTGATAGTTGAAGCGTCGGACGAACCCGGTATTATTTCCAGCCACATTCACTCTGATGGGCAATTCAAGAACCTGCTGCAGGTGCCTACGGGTGTTTCCAGTAATTACCAGGATGTCATGGAAGGTAATGCCTATATCGAAATGAAAGGAAATGAAGTTTTCAAGATGGCTGTCAATACACTAGGCAGGATAGTCGACGAAACGTTGGCACATAATAATCTCGAAAAGTCAGACATTGACTGGCTGGTTCCTCATCAGGCCAATATTCGAATTATAAATGCAACGGCAAAAAAACTGGGGATGTCACTGGAAAATGTTGTTGTTACTGTTGACAGGCATGGCAACACCTCTGCCGCCTCCGTTCCACTGGCATTAGACGAAGCGGTGCGCGACGGTCGCATCAAGCCAGGCGAAATAGTGATGCTGGAAGCATTTGGTGGCGGTTTCACCTGGGGTTCAGTATTGCTGAAGATGTGATTATTGATAATTTAATAGAGGTGCCCTTCAGATGAGCACAGCATTTATTTTCCCTGGACAGGGGTCACAGTCTATCGGCATGATGAATTCACTGGCTGAATCATACCCGGTTGTTCAGGAAACCTTTGCCGAAGCATCAGCCATTCTCGGCTATGATTTATGGACGCTGGTGACAGAGGGTCCAGCAGAAAAACTCAACTCTACTGAATATACACAACCGGCAATGTTGACCGCCGGTGTCGCCAGCTGGCGTGTATGGCAGGCTGCAGGTGGGACTGCACCCGCTATGATGGCTGGGCACAGTCTGGGTGAATACACTGCACTGGTTTGTGCCGGGGCACTGAACTTCTCCGATGCGGTCGCACTGGTTTCAGACCGTGCCCGTTTCATGCAGGAAGCCGTGCCGGCAGGTGAGGGGGCTATGGCCGCTGTGTTGGGTCTGGATGATGATGCTGTTAGAAACCTGTGTAAGGAAAATGCTGGCAGCGAAGTGCTGCAGGCCGTCAATTACAATGCACCGGGGCAGGTTGTTGTGGCTGGCAGCGTCGCTGCCGTTAAGCGACTGGCTGAAAATGCCAAAGCTGCTGGCGCAAAACGTGCACTGATATTACCGGTCAGTGTTCCTTCGCATTGCGCCCTGATGCAACCCGCTACAGAACGTATGGCAGAAAGACTAAAAAAGATATCTATCGCTGACTGTACGATCCCGGTGATACATAATGTCAATGTGCAGGTCGCTGGCAATGACGATGAAATTCAAGAATTACTGGCGCGTCAGATTTCTGAACCGGTACGCTGGGTTGAAACTATTAACACTATGCAGAATGAGGGTATCAGCCAGTTGATTGAATGTGGGCCGGGTAAAGTCCTCTGTGGCTTAACTAAACGAATTAATCGAGATATCGCCTGTATCCCATTGATTACGCAGGATTCAATTACTGAGGCACTGGAGTGGAAAGAATGAAACTTGAAGGAAAGATTGCATTAGTCACCGGCGCCTCACGCGGAATCGGTGCGGCGATAGCAGATATCCTGGCAGCAAATGGCGCATTTGTTATTGGTACTGCCACCACACATGGGGGTGCGCTGGCAATTGAAGAACGTATCACCTCAGCAGGTCACCAGGGCGTGGGTCGTGAGCTGGATGTCACCTCTCAGGAATCTATCGATGCCATTATTAAAGCCTGTGCTGAAATAAAGGGTGCACCAGACATACTGATCAACAATGCTGGAATTACCCGCGACAATCTGCTGATGCGAATGAAAGAGGATGACTGGCAGGCGATTATAGATACCAACCTGTCTTCAGTTTATCGAATGAGTAAGGCTGTACTGCGCGGCATGATGAAAGCCAAACAGGGT
>JAUWVE010000065.1 GCA_030617565.1 Gammaproteobacteria bacterium
ATCCCAAAAATCACATTTACAGCAGCGTAAATCCAGTATGCACTCTCTGGTTTTCCTTCTACTCCATGTAAAAAGGGTAGCAATGGTGCAGCTGAATTGATCATAGCAAGAAAAACAATCACAACGATTAGTTTCTTGCCACTCGAATTGTACAACCAAGCATACACGATCGATATACTAGTTGTCATCATAACGAAAGCTAAAAACGAGTATGCGCCATGCAAATCACCCGCCATAAACCATAAGGGTAAATGCCAAATACCCCAGATTACACCTATGACTAAACTTGCCGGTATGACCCCAATTTTTTCTTGTAAGGGTTCCTGAGCATAACCCCGCCAGCCAAATTCTTCTTGTCCGCCGCCAATTACCAACATGAGAATAAAGTATGGAATCGCCAAAACTATCGGTGCGACAGAAATTTCGGTTGGAAATAGCGTTTTGGCAACATCCAAGCCAACAGCGGATGCCAGATAATGAGCTATCGCATGAATTAACACCGGCAACGCCAATGCAATAACCAAATATACTGGTTTGAAGCGAAAATCAAGCACCTGTCCTAAAAATGCTTTTGTTCCCTTCCAACCTGACTCCCGGGCTACAAGTGTGATTGCGGCCATCATAGGGGCGAGCGCAGGCTTCCCGCTGCCGCATTGCGTGGATTGGCAAAGGGTTTCTTATCCGCCTTCAGCTGCTTTTTATTCAACTCCTCGAAGCCGGCTTTTGGCATATAGACTTCGCCTCTTACTTCAAGTATTGCAGGCAGCCTATTTCCCATGAGCCGTAAGGGAATGCTTTCGATGGTACGAATATTCTGTGTGACATCTTCACCTACACTGCCGTCACCACGGGTGGCTGCCCGTACCAGGCTGCCTTTTTCATACAATAAACTAACTGCCAGGCCATCAAGCTTCGGCTCAACATTATACTCGATGATATCCTGATCCAGTTTCCGTCTTATTCTTTGGTCAAATGCCCTGGCTTCTTCGTTATCCATGGCATTCGCTAATGAAAGCATAGGAAGCTGATGCCGAACAGATTCAAAGTGAGACAGTGGTTTATCGCCAACCCGGCAGGTAGGTGAATCCGGTGTCAGGTACTTCGGATACTGCTGCTCAAGACTTAACAGCTGGCGAAACTGGCGATCATACTCAGCATCCGGTACCAGAGGATTATCCAGTACGTAATAGTGGTAATTATAGTCCCTGATCTGCTGCCTAAGCTGTTCGATCTGCTCTGCAGTATCCATCAGTATTGCAAAATATCTAAAACAGACGCCTGGCCAGGTAGCTACCGGCAGGAATTTCGCGCGCATCCATGCTGAGGTTTTTTTTCATTATCGCCTTGGTCTCGCTCATAATCATGCTTTCATTAACAGGACGCGTTTCCTGATCAACCAGAATAGCATTCAACCGGTTTGCCAGACTTCTGGCCGTCTTAATCATATCGGTATAGACATCAACCGGACTGGACACAGAAACCAGGCGCATAAATAAGGTCAGGCCGCTGGTGTGCAGATCTGAATCACTTTTCACTATTTCACCCGGCTTGAACATGTTCGCCATACTGAACAATACTTCTGCCTGATTATCTGCATTTATACGAACGCGCTCGTATATTTTCTCTTCACTGTAGCGCAAACCCAGTTTCTCTGCTTCACGATGGATAGCCGCCATGGTAAAACCATTTTCGCTACGTGCAATCAGACTGACGATGGGTATGCTATCCACATCTTTTCTAAAGCGATCCAGTTCCTGCGCATAAGCGATCCCTTCATCAAAGTCCATGGAAAAAATAACAGGCCGATCCAGCTCTTCAGCAACCTCGAGGCTCATCTGCGAAAAACGATGCAGCTCAGAATCTGAAACCGGGCCTTCAGGGTCAGCCATTTGTATAGTAAGGCAAATATCACGATATTCTGAACTTTTCTCTTCCTGTTCAAGATCGCGCCACAGGCCGTTTACAATATTGAATCCGTAAATTCTGTTCGGCTTTTCCATTGTATATTCGTGTTGACGATAGACACCCAATGCCTGATCACGTGAAATTGGTTCTGCACCACGAATCAGCGCAACATACTCAAGTGATTTTTGCGGACCCTGATCAATCATCTGTCTTGCTGGTTGCAAGTCCAGAGTAAGACTTTCAGGTTGCCCCTCGTCAGTATCGTCAATAACTAAGGGTGGTGGTTCTACTTCCTGCTTACTCTGATTACTTTTTTCATCCGGTTCCGTAAACTGCGGTATTTTTTTCTCTTTTAATGAAGCCTTAGGGGTGGCCAACGGCCCCTGTCGCGGTTCAAACAAAGGATCAACTTCATCATCATTTTTACGACCAAAACGATGCATTTTTTTTGGCAATTTATATGTCTGTTTCTGTGCTCTGTGGAATGAGATAAAAGCGATGAAAGCGATCACTATCATACCGATGATAAATAATGCTGTACGTAATTCCATTTAACCGACCACCAGCTTCTCTGCATCATTGAGATTAACGCTGACAATCCGGGATACCCCTGCTTCAGCCATGGTGACGCCTATCAATGTTCCTGCTGCTTCCATTGTAACCTTGTTATGTGTGATAAAGATCAGCTGCGTGTGGTCAGCCATAGATTTCAGTGTCTCGCAGTAGCGCGATACATTTGCCTCATCCAATGGGGCATCAACCTCATCCAGTAGACAAAATGGCGCTGGATTGAGTTCAAAAATTGAAAACAACATAGCCACGGCTGTCAGTGCTTTTTCGCCACCAGACAATAAATTGATAGTACTGTTTCGCTTACCGGGTGGACGCGCCATGACAGCGACACCGGCATCCAGCAGATCATCTCCTGTCAGTTCCAGATAGGCATGTCCGCCACCAAAGAGCTTCGGAAAAAAGCGCTGGAAACCATCATTGATCAAATCAAATGTTTCCTTGAAACGTGTACGAGTCTCGCGGTCAATCTTGCCCATAACCCCTTCCAGAGTAGACAGGGCTTCGGATAGATCCGCATGCTGTTTATCAAGATAGTCTTTACGTTCAGACTGTTCTTCAAATTCCTCTATTGCCATCAAATTGACGGCACCCAAACGGGTAATTTTACGGGTAATGTTCTCCAGCCTTTCTTCCCACGCCATAAAGTCTGCCTCTGCCGGCAGACTGGCCAGTATGTCTTCTACCACCAGTTCCAGATCCTGCAGTTGTTCTTCCAGCGTCTGCCGGCGTACAAACTGTTCCTGGCGCTTCATTTTCTCCTGCTCCACGGCCTCTCTTAAGGATGTGCAGGCACGCTCTTCGTTTTGTCTCTGCAGTGCCATTTCACGGGTTTCCTGATCAAGGCCGTTGGTCTGCTCCCGGAATTTCTTTAATACTGCTTCCTGCTCAACTTTTTGCTGCAACAGGTCAACCAGCTGCCCCTGCATTTCCCGTTCCGGTTTTTCTCCGTCTGCCAGAGTTCTGTTGAGGTCATTTTCGCGCTGCTTAAGCAGTTCAATCTGCTGCAGACCGCGTCGTACACTTTCCTGTAGCGAACGCCGGCTTATTTCCCACTCCTGTCGGTTAAGCTGTAAATGATGCAATGACTCATTTGTGCTGCGTGCTTGCTGGCGCTCTTTATCCAGTGCTGCCTGCTGTGCTGTTCGCGCAGCGAGCAGCCCTTCACGCTGGCGTTCAATCTCGTCTGCATTACGGCCTGCGTCACGCAGCAAGCCATCTGAAGTGGTCAATTCTGACTGGGCGTTGACTACCTGCTCATCAATCTCGCTCAGTTCATTATCGACCTGTGCTAAACGCCGACGAACCTGATCCAGCTGGGCCTCCAGACGATGCAGCTGTGCATTATCCTCGTTGTTTTTAGCCGTTTCACGGTTCAATTGTTCCCGATTGTCGCGTCTTAGCGCATCTTTATCAGACAATTCTTTCTGTAAAACATTAAAACGAGCAGCCAGCTCATCAATTCTTGACTTCGATGATTCCCGCTGGCCGGCCAGTTTTTCTATCTCGGCCTGACGCGCCATCACACCCGCCTCATCATCCTGCCCCCCTGACAGAGACAGCCAGTCGTGACCAACCAGCGTGCCATCACGCGTGACAATGACTGCCTCAGCAGCCAGTCCAGAGCGCATCGCAATTGCTTTCTCAACATTGTCTGCGATATATACATTTGCCAGTCGTGCATTCAGGTCTACATCGGTTGAAGAGATACGTGACAGCAATAGTGTTTGCTCAGATGTACTGCCACTGGCCTTTTGTTCAAAGAAGGTGGAGCCTTTTCCGGCCAGTTTATCGAGTGCAACAAACGGCAGTTCCTGGCCATGCAGACAGACCGCTTTCAAGGCACTGCCAAGCACCCGGTCAACAGCGCTTTCCCACCCGGCTTCTACCTGTATGGCATCAGCCAGTCGTATGGTGTCTAGCAGACCTGTTTGTTGCAGCCATTGTGGTAAAGACTGGTCCTTTCGGCCCAGTGCCGCATCCTGCAGTTCGCGCAATGTTTCCAGTCGGGAAGTATTATGCTGCTGGCTGACTTTAGCCTGATTGAGTTCACTACTGGTTTTCTCAATCTGCTGGCGTATATCTGTAATTTCTGTATCGTGCAGCTCAATTGCCGTACTTAATTCAGTACAGGCAGCCAGCCCTTTTTCCAGCTGCTGCCGCAGTTCAGTAGTGTTATCGTTTGTGATATTGGCAGAAAGCCGCTGTTGCTCCTCGTCCAGGCGAGTGCGCCGCTGTTGCAGACGCTGTAAGCTATCATTGATCTGTTGTATGCGGGCGCTCTGCACTTCTTTTTCACGTACAGGCTGGGCGGCGCTGGTGGAAAAGCTTTCCCAGCGCTGTTGCCAACCATGCATAGCCGTTTCCGCTTCTGCAAGGCTGGCAGTTGTTTTTTCACTTTTTTGCAGCAATTCTGCATGCGTAGACTCTGATGACTGCAATTTCTCCGTCAGGGTCTTTTCCTGTTCGCTATCGCTGAGGTGATTCTTCTGTGCCTCATCTATGCTGATGGCTACCTGTGACTTCTCGTGCAGCTTCTCCTGATAGGTATCACGCACATGCTTTATCGACTGCTCCAGCCTGGTCACTTCCGCACCGGTCTGGTAAAAATTTCCCTGTGCCTGATTCAGCGATTCATTTAAATCGTGCAGTTGCTGACGCTTTTTCTCGATACCGGATTCGGTTTCTCTTTGTTTTGCCAACTGGCCATCAAGTTCAGTCTGGCGCTTGCCAAGCTCAACTTCTTCCCGTTCTATCTGTTCTGTAAGCCCCTTCCAGCGCAGTGTCAGCAGTTCGCCCTGTAATTGACGTTCTTCTACTTTGTGTTCCTTGTAACGTCGCGCAGCACTGGCCTGGCGTTTCAGACGTGCCAGCTGGGTTTCCAGTTCCGAGCGAATGTCATCGACACGAGAAAGGTTTTCCCGGGTATGGCGTATACGGTTTTCTGTTTCACGCCGACGCTCTTTATAACGGGATATCCCGGCCGCCTCTTCAACGAAGACCCGCAGGTCTTCAGGCCTGGACTCAATTATCCGGGTCACCATCCCCTGCTCGATGATGGAATAGGCGCGAGGACCGAGGCCCGTACCAAGGAAAATACCTGTGATATCTTTTTTACGGCAGCGGGTACGATTGAGGAAGTAGTCTGAACGCCCGTCGCGGCTTAATTCACGACGGATAGAGATCTCTGAATAGCGGGCATAGTCACCGGGTGCTTTTTTGCCTACAGTATTATCAAATATCAGTTCGACAAATGCCTTTCCAACCGGTTTTCGTGCCTGAGAGCCGCTAAAAATAACATCTTCCATGCTCTCACCACGTAGATGTTTGGCGGAGGATTCGCCCATCACCCAGCGCACGGCATCTATAACATTTGATTTTCCACAGCCATTTGGACCGACGACACCGGTCAGCAGATTGGGGAATTCTATAGATGTGGGATCAACGAAGGACTTAAAGCCTGCGAGTTTAATCTTCTTTAGACGCATTCCGTTCCATGTGTCATTGTAAATCGGCTAAAATAGCAGCCTGTCATAATAGTAATCGCTGGAAACCAATTCATGTCTACAAAGCCAGGAAAAGAACTCGACGTTTTTGATAACCCCAATTCAGGTCGTGATTATACCATCAGCATCCGCATGCCTGAGTTCACCTGTCTATGCCCGAAGACCGGTCAGCCGGATTTTGCCACGCTGTACCTGGACTACATTCCTGATAAACTCTGTGTCGAACTAAAGGCACTAAAGCTTTACATCTGGTCATTTCGTGATGAAGGTGCCTTTCACGAAGCCGTCACCAATGCCATCCTTGATGATCTGGTCGCTGCAACATCCCCACGCTACCTGAGACTCTGTGCCCGCTTCTATGTGAGAGGTGGAATCTATACCACTGTCACCGCGCAACATTCTAAACCAGACTGGCACGGAACCATACCCTCAGATCCACAATTCATCGACTGATTCAGGTTTTTTTTCCAGTTATGGGCAGCTTCCTCGGTCTGGACATCGGAACATCCGGAGTCAGGGCAATTCTGATTAGCGATGCTGGTCAGATTTTGGCCTCATCACGCAGCGTACTACCTGTTAGTTTTTACCAGCGGGGAATGCTTTGCCAGCAGCCAGAAGACTGGTGGCAGGCCGTACTTGACTGCCTGCAGCAACTATCCGGCCAACATGATCTGACCGATCTGCAGGCAATTTCTATCAATGGCACATCCGGCACGACTTTACTGACAAATGCTCGAAACAAGCCTGTTAGCCCGGCATTGATGTATAACGATGTGCGACCTGCCGAGCTGGCCAGAGAATTATGCAGCAAAGCCCCTGCAATCCCTGCCTGCAGCCGGACCGGTGCTCTGGCCAAGGCCGCCTGGCTGTTCCGGAACTATACTCCCGCAGGCGAATATTTCATCCAACAGCAGGCAGACTGGGTGCTGTCACAATTTACAGGCAAACCGGGCATCAGCGACTGGAATAACACCCTGAAACTGGGTTTTGACCCTGAAACCCTGAGCTGGCCGGGCTGGTTGACTGAAATTGATATGGGCAAGGGAAAGTTCCCACGTGTTTTTCCTCCCGGTAAGCCTGTGGCAGACATATCAGCCCGTATGGCCAGACAACTTGGCCTTCCTCAATCCACGCGACTGCATGCAGGCACCACTGACAGCATCGCGGCCTTTCTCGCCAGCGGTGCAGGACAGCCTGGTGAAGCCGTCACCTCACTGGGCTCTACACTGGTACTTAAGCTTTGTACACAAAAGTCCATCACCTCAAATGCCCATGGCATATACAGCCATCGTCTGGACCAACAGCGATGGCTGGCAGGTGGAGCATCGAATTCAGGGGGTGCGGTGCTGAAGGAAAAATTTACAATTGACGAACTACTAAGCCTGTCAGAACAAATAAGTCCTGATCTGGATACAGGGCTGGAATACTATCCGCTGCCGGCAAAAGGTGAACGATTCCCCTTCCCTGACCCGGAAAAAATGCCCGTCATGCAGCCTGTACCCGATAGCAGATCAGAATACCTGCAGGCCATATTTGAAGGCATCGCACGAATTGAGAAACAGGGATATGATCTACTCGAAGAACTGGGAGCCGACAAGGTTCTATCTATCAGATCCAGCGGTGGCGGTGCTGCAAACCCGGTCTGGACCAGGATAAGGCAACGGATAGTTGATCGCCCTTTCCTGCAGGCTGAACAAACAGAAGCGGCCTACGGCAGCGCACTTCTTGCTGCTGGCAAGGTATAATCAACACCTAAACACACTTTCACCACAGAGGACACGGAGGTCACAGAGTTTTTACTAATTGTCTACACAGCTACTTTATATTTTCAGACTATCCTAATCGCCTGATTATTGGATCAAGATTATAAGCAATAAATTCTTTTACTCTGTGTCCTCCGTGTCCCCTGTGGTGAGATGCTTTTTTCCAAACCGTCAACCAAATACGAAATATTACTATGAAAGGCAATTTATTTACCGGCGCCGGCTATTTTACTAAAGGTCTGGCTCTAATCTGGAAACCGGGCATTCGCCCGTTTACGCTGTGGCCGATACTTATTACCCTGGTGGTATTTATCGCACTGGCCTACGCAGGTGCAGGCTATTTTGAGC
>JAUWVE010000247.1 GCA_030617565.1 Gammaproteobacteria bacterium
ACGAGATGTTGAAAACCTTTAACTGCGGCATGGGCATGGTGCTTGTAGCCGCAGCAAAAGATGCACCTGCGGTAGTCAAAAATCTTGAGGCCCAGGGAGAGAAAGTCTGGCTGGCTGGACGAATCGAAAAGGCCGCAGCAGGAAGTGAGCGTGTCCGAATCGTCTGAGTCGTCTGCAGCAACAGATGACAAATCATTTCCAATTGTCGTTCTGATCTCTGGCAGTGGCAGTAATTTACAGGCAATTATTAATTCATGTTCAGATCCTGAATCCTCAATCAACATTCGCGCGGTTATTTCTAATAACCCCGAAGCCCATGGTCTGCAGCGCGCCCGGCAGTCGGGCATTACTACTATAGTCATCAATCACCGTGATTTCCCGGACCGTAGCAGCTACGATGCTGCCTTAATGGCTGAGATCGACAGTCATCAGCCAAAGCTGGTTGTGCTGGCGGGCTTCATGCGTATTCTCACCACTGAATTCGTCAATCATTACAGCGGTAGATTAATCAACATCCATCCATCCCTGCTGCCACTTTACCCTGGACTGAATACACATCAACAAGCCATTGAAAATGATGATTTGGAGGCCGGAGCGACGGTTCATTTTGTCACGCCGGAGGTCGATGATGGACCGGTCATCATACAGGTCCGCGTACCTGTTTTTAAAACTGACAGCAGTAACGACCTTGCCTCCAGAGTTCTGCAACAGGAACATCTCATCTATCCCAAAGCTATCCGATGGTTTGCTCAGGGCAGGCTAATGGTTCAAAATGGAAAAGTATTACTCGACGGCAAACAATCATCGAAACAACAGGTCACCTCGGATGAAAAATAAACTATCAGTACTTTTTTTACTGGCTGGTCTTTTCCTGGGCCAGGGGCTAATAGCTGCCGAATTACCGAATAGCCTAAATCTTGTTTACAGGGCAAATGTCGCCGGCATAAACATTGGGACACTAAACCGGCAACTGCGGCATATTCAGAATGGTCATTACAGGGTGGCTTCGGAGACTAACGCTACGGGCATAGCCGCAATCCTGATGAATGACATCTACCGGGAAGAAAGTGAATTCAAGGTGGACAAAGGGATGATTTATCCACTCAAATACCGTCAGGCACCGGATAAAAAGCCAGAAAAAGCACGTATCGCCACCTTTGACTGGGACAATAAAAAAGTCTCGCTGAATAATGACAGAGTTTACGATATCAAGCCTGGCGTACAGGATCCGGCCTCCTTTCTTTTTTTCTGGATGCTGACACCTCCTCAGGAAGGAGAAAAGGGCACTATCTCGCTGGTTGACGGCAAGCGCATGTCACAGTACGAATTCAAGATTATCGGGCATGAAAAAGTCGCATCGCTGTGGGGAGAAATCGATACTCTTCGTATCGAACGCCAGAAAGAAGGCAGCCCGGACAAGATACTGCGTATGTGGCTGGCAACAGACCGAAATCACCTTCCTGTCAAAATTGAAAATGTGCGGCCAAAATATAAGATGACATTTACGCTGGAGAAAGCTGAAGGGTTAGAATCAGGTAAAAGGTAAAAGGGGAAAGAAGCGTGTTACGTGTTACGTGTTACGTAAATAATAAAGTCTGGAACTTGAAACTTGAAACATGAAACTCAAAACTCAAAACTCAAAACTCAATTAAGCTTCATCCTCATCGTCACCAAAATCAAGCACCAGCTCGCCGTCTTTTTCACTAACAAACACTTCACCACCTTTCGCCAGTTTGCCAAATAGTATCTCATCAGCCAGTGGTTTCTTGATGTTCTCCTGGATCACGCGAGCCATCGGTCTGGCGCCCATCGCCCGGTCATAGCCATGTTCTGCCAGCCATGCACGAGCGCCTTCATCAACTGTGATGACGACATTCTTGTCA
>JAUWVE010000136.1 GCA_030617565.1 Gammaproteobacteria bacterium
GGCACTGTACCATCTGGCCGTTTCCGCCCGGCCCCTTTACCGGCCCCAATGTTTCGTTGGTCCAGGCATTGATGTCGATGTGCGCCCAGGGCACCTCTTCAGTAAATTCTGCCAGGAACATCGCTGCTGTGACCGCCCCGCCGAAACGATTAGCTGAAGAATTTACTAACTGGGCAACGTGACTTTGCAGTTCGTTTTTATAGGCACTGACCAGTGGTAAAGGCCACAACGGGTCACCAGCCTCGATACTGGAATCATAGAGCGCATCAGAAAGTTTCTTATCATTCGCAAACATCGCCCCTACCTGCAGGCCGAGTGCCACACGTGCTGCACCTGTCAGTGTTGCAACGTCAATGACCACACCCGGTTGATTTTCATTCTGTTCTGATACCGCAATAGTCAGAGCATCGGCTAACACCAGGCGCCCTTCGGCATCGGTATTATCAATCTCTACTGTCTTGCCATTTCGCGCAGTAATGACATCACCAGGTCGAAATGCCTTCTCCCCTACCGCATTCTCTGCCACGGCAAGCCAGATATCTACCGGATGTTTGAAACCTGTTCGTTCTATCCAGTCTGCTAACCCTACCAGTGCTGCAGAGCCACCCATATCTTTCTTCATCATGCGCATAAATGCTGAGGGCTTGAGGTCAAGGCCACCGGTATCAAAGGTTATCCCCTTACCAACCAGAGCGACTGGCCTACCTGTACTGTCACCCCGACGGTAACGAATATGAATCAGGCAGGGTGGGTGCACTGCTGCCTCGCCTACTGCCAGCATTAAGCCCAGTTTCTCTGACTTCAATCGCTCGGCATCCCAGACTTCCACGGTACTGGTGGCTGAACTGTTAAACATTTCCTCAACCAGTCCAGCATAAGTCTGTGGGTTGAGGTCAGCCGCAGGCAGATTCACCAGATGGCGGGCAATGTTTACTGCATGTCCCTGGGCCGCAGCCATATCAACGATAGCCGGAGAACATTTCAGGCGCAAGCCTGGAATTGACTGTTTTGAATCCCTGTCACCCCGACAATGGCGGTAGTCATAAGCCGCCATTTCCAGACCGACGAGACTGCCCAGTACATTTTCATCTGTACATTCAGTAAAATCTATATCAATTTGCTCCGCCATCAGTTGCTCAACCATGGCATATACCTGGCCCATTAGATCACGTGCCAGTGCATAGTCCCCGACCCATTCAAGCATTCCTTTCGAATTTCTTTCAGGTGGTGTCAAATCCACAAGGATATGTGGACAACTATCCGTGGCAAACTGTACTACACGCTGATCTTTCTTTTTGAGTAGTTTTTTCTGCCAGCCCATTACATCGCGGGTCAGCTCGCTACCGCGCTGTTCAAGCTCTAAAGTGCTGCAAACCAGACTTATTTTCAGTAGTCCCTGCTGCGGCTGAAAATCAGCATTATCCAGTGCCTGCAGCAACCATGGTCGTACCGGCAGCCCTAAAGCTGTAATCAATGTTCCACCGTTGTTGCCCCGAATGTTATTTTCTGTCATAAGTATTTCCTTTCCGATTGCCACAATCGCCAGGATCAATTATGTCACATGTTAAAGCTACACTGATTGCCATTCTCTTTTTCTCCATAACCGCCATCGTAAATACGCTACCCATACCTTCAGCTATGGCAGAGAGCTCTGATGCCAACATCAGCCTCAATCCATTGCCAAAAGGACAGAACAGCAGCGAAACACTCTATGTTTTCGATGTAGTCGTACACAAGCCAGAAGAAATGGACAAACTGCTGGGAAGAATTGAGCAGTTGTCCAGCACCATTACGCCGAATAAGGATGATCCCAAACTGGCACTCGTATTACATGGGCCGGAAATTGCTTTTTTCACTCGTAAAAACTATCCGCAATACATGGATATGGTCGATCGCGCAGCCGCATTGGATAAAAAAGGGATAATTGATGTCAAAGTTTGTGACACCATGATACGGGCACTTGATATTGATGCTTCCGAACTGCCCGATTTCGTGGAACATGTACCCTATGGCCCGGCAGAGGTAGAACGCCTGATAAAGCAGGGCTTTATTAAGATGTAAAAAAGGACTAAATATGAAAAAACTGTTTTTCTGCTTTCTTATCGCATTACTGCCTCTTTCTGCCTCTGCCTCAGCACCTGAACTCAGCCTGAAAGACCTGTCTGGGAACGACCATCAACTCAGTGAGTATATTGGAAACGGACAATGGACCGTAGTCGTCATGTGGGCAAACGACTGTCATGTTTGTAATGCAGAAATGCCCGGCATTGACATGTTTCACGAGGAATACAAAGATAAAAATGCCCGCATTCTGGGGGTATCTGTAGATGGCCGGGACAAAATCGACCTGGCAAGGGATTTCGTCAAACGGCACGATCTTTCATTCCCTAATCTAATCGTGGAACCGGACATGAAATATATCGAAAAATTCGGTGGTGGAGATTTTTCGGGCACACCGACCTTCTATATCTATACGCCGGATGGGGAGATTGTGGCTTCACAGGCTGGCGGGGTACCTATGAATATTATTGAAGATTTTATTTCAAATTATAAAAAGAAGTAAAAAGGGGAAAGGTTAAAGGCGAAAGGAAAGTCAAAATCAGATTGTTGCCAGCGTGACGTGATCAATTTTTATGTAGGTGCGAATTCATTCGCACAGATGTTATTGTCCGAATAAATTCGGACCTACAATCTTACTTCCGATCCTGCTTTTGATGTTGATCTTAAAATCCCGTTCAGGCTTGCCGAGAAGCACAGGATGAGCTGGAGACTTCGGGGTGTGTTGTTTGAGCGCAGCGAGTTTCACACCCCGCCAGCTCATTCGAGCATCGCAGGGGACCCGAAGGGCGAGCATGCGGGTGGCCTTTCTTTTGGTACCTTTTCTTTGGCCATCAAAGAAAAGATACTCGCCCATGAAGGGCGAAAAACTCAGATTAAATCGAGCAATCGAATAAAAAAGAAAACCACTCGTAGGGTATGTCTTCAGCTGTGCGCCAGCACAAAATAAAAACCCACAGCTACTTGCGCAGCAGCTCCATCAACCAACGACCAAGATCAGAAATCTCCTCAACCGAAACCGAATGCCCCATAGGATAAACAGTCCACTGTACATCCACTTTTCTTTCTAGCAGCAAGTCGCGGGTAAACAGACCTAGCTCAACCGGTACGATGGGGTCCTGGCTGCCATGGCCCATAAAAACCGGGGTACTGCTTGCGAATTCAGACACAATCTCATCAAGAGTGTTATGCAATGGCAGGTAACCGGATAGAACAATTATCCCTGCCAGTTGTTGTGCGCCCTGCAGTCCCTGATACAGCGCAATTGCCCCTCCCTGTGAAAATCCAGCCAGTACAATATGTGATGAGGGTATGCCCAGGCTGATCTGTTCTTCAATCAGGCCGGCGAGGGTCCTGGCCGACTCTTTTACCCCTTCTGCATCTTCCTTTTCATTGATAGTCATACTGCGGATGTCATACCAGCCACGCATTTCCATCCCACCATTGACCGTAATCGGTCTGACTGGGGCATTAGGAAAAACAAATCGCAGCGGCAGGGAATCCGGCAGGTCCAACATGGGGATGATGGACTCAAAATCGTGTTTATCTGCACCCAGACCGTGCGCCCAGATGACACTGGCAACAGGCTCTTTGCCTGTCTCTACTACCAGATTATCGCTTGTAGTCTGCATAGGAGCAGCTTATCAGATTTCTATATCTTCAACTCACCGCCACTCTGATTATCCGCTTCAGCAAGCTCTGAGCGCTTGCCAGAAGGATCTGTATAGCGATCATTCAGCCGTTCGGTCTGCTGATTGGCAGACTGGATAATTGTCTCCAGTTTTTTCTTAGTGTGCTTGCCCCAGCCGACCGGGTTTGGCTGAAAGATACTGCGGTTAAACTTTGTACTGCTACGAAAAGCCAGAAGCAAGTTCGGGTCACCTGGCCCTTTCTGAGCAGGGATTCTTTTCTCAATTTTCCTGGCAAGCTTTCTGCGCCACCAGAAATGAAACAACAGATAAACTGCAAAAACAGATGCAGCAGAAAGTACCGCCAGTACAATGTTTGCCGATGCCCAGTCAGCAACTTCCTTATAGCCCATTCCAGAGCCTGCGAGAATCGCACCAAGACCTGCTGCAAGCAAGGCTGCAAAGACTGCATCCCCCCAAAGCACTCGAGTGCGCCAGCGCGCAATATATCCATTTAGTTCAGGAACAATTGATTCTTCGATATATTTGGAAAGCTTTTCTATGCCGCCAACGATACGGTATGAACGCTCCACTTCAACTTCTGCCATGCGTGC
>JAUWVE010000146.1 GCA_030617565.1 Gammaproteobacteria bacterium
ATGCAGACCGGAGCGCGAGCATCCCACTCTGGGTGAAGCTCTGTTACACCGGATTTATCGTCATACTGGTTCCGACCTACTGGTGGCAGTACGGTCCGGCCAATTTTTTGTGGGGCTCGAATGTGGCACTGTTGATCACGCTGCTCGGGCTTTGGCTTGAATCATCGCTGCTGGTCAGCATGATGGCACTATCGGTGTTGATCCCCGAACTGGGATGGGCCGTTGATTTTACCCTTCGACTCGTCGCCGGTCCGGAGGTCGTCAGCTTTCATGGAAGCCGCTACATGTTTGATCCCGGCATCCCGTTGTTTGTGCGCGGCCTGTCTCTGTATCATCCTGCCTTACCGATTGTCCTGCTGTGGGCCATCCATCGCCTCGGTTACCATCGCAAGGCCCTGCTGGGCCAAACCCTTTTTTGCTGGATAGTGCTCCCATTGTGCTACCTGGTGAGTACCCCTGCCGCAAACATCAACTGGGTATTCGGTTTTATAGATCCACCTCAGCAGTGGCTGCCAGCTGCCGGTTTTGTGTTGTTCCTGATGGCTTTGTACCCGTTGCTGTTATTCCTGCCTACTCATCTGCTGTTGCGGCGAGTATTTCGATAAGCCAGCTTCCTGCATGGGAAACAAGGGTCTGGACACTATTATTTCTCATTGGCCAATGCCAGTACTGCTTCATACACACCCTGTACCACCATGGCCATGCGCTGGTAATCCAGGCGTTCCGGTTTGTCCAGTGGGGAGTGGTAAGCCTCATTACGGTAGAAGGCGGTATCGGTAATCATCACGGCAGGCAGGCCGGCATCCCAGAAGTTCACGTGATCAGAAAAATCCACGCCTGGCAGGGAAGCAGGTGCATTCAGTGAATAGACTGGCAGCGGGCTTGCCTTGCGCATGGCGCGTTTGATGGTTCGCACACCGGCACTTCTCAGCAACTGCCCGACGATGGCGATGAAATTGCCGCGATCCGAATAAAACAATTTCATCAGCGGTAGTGGATAAAGCTGGCTGCCAGGAGCATCATTAAAATAGCCAATCATCTCCAGTGCGAACATCATCTTTACCCGGGCATTCTGCTGCTGCAGCAGTTTGACATGCTGTGCGCTGCCCATGAATTTAGTTCTGAAATAGGGTGGCTCTTCCAGGGTATAGGCGGCCAGCTCGATGCGCATTGGCAGGGGAGTCTCTTTGAGCAGCTGTGCCAGCTCGATGAGGCCGGCCACACCACTGGCGTTATCATCAGCACCCGGCTGTTCACCCGCTGTATCGTAGTGGGCCCCGATGATTATTCGCTCGGGACTGTCGGGGCCAAAGGATGCGATGACGTTGCTATATTCTCTGCCGTTGACCTCGTAGCTGTACAGGTGAACATCGGCGCCAGTTTCCGACAGGGCATCCTGGATATAAGCAGCGACTTGCATGAGGTTTTCCGGGTGACCCTCGTCGCGCGGGAAGAATGATTCTGCAATCGTTTCGACATGCTGGCGCATGCGCAAGGGATCAACGCTCATGCCAACCTCCTTCTGATCTACCGGGAAGATCGGCTGGGTAATCGTTACCCACACTGTGATCAATGCAGTGGCCAGGAACAGGGCTGTGTATTTCCATTGCCTCATTTTCAAATAGTAGATATATACATTATCATTCTGACGGAGATGTTTTTGAGATATATTCAAAATACATTCTCTAACATACTATACTGCAGGCATCCCAACGCACAAAGGGTGATACCCATGGTTCCAATCAAGTATCAGGTAGTAGGCGAAGAAGATTACGCGTTTATCGTAGAGATCGATAGTACCGGTAAATATGTGGTCCAGAGTGGTACCTATACCAGTCAGCCTCCGCGAAGCGGTCAGCTAACCAGCCTGCAGGAGGATGAATTGCTGGAGGCAATCCAGGCGCTCGGCATTCCGAGTGAGCACCCCATGCCCAGGGGAGCAGTGGCTTTCGAGGCACGCTTGATCATTGGTGAAGAAGCAAAGGCTGTAACCTATCCGTTCTGGGAAGGGGCGCTTGAGGAGGATGCGAAGTTGAATAAACTGGTACGATTGTTAGAGGTGCTCTAGGTGCAAATGAAGCTCTATCTTGTTCAGCATGGCAAAACTGGTCGTCCTGGTCAGGTACAGTGGATAATAAGGCCTGATAAGCTCTTATAATGAAAGCAACCGCTGAATTACAGGTAGTTCCGATTGGTGCAGGTGTTTCCGTAAGGCGGGAGATCACCAGGGTGGTAGAGATGCTTCAGGAGTATGACTTCATTATTGAGACACATGCATCGGGTACCAATATCGAAGGTGAACTGGCCGAAATTCTCACTGCAGTTGGGCAAATCCATGAGCTATTGCACAAAGAAGGCAGCATTCGTCTGATCAGTTATCTGAAACTTGAAACTCGCACCGACAAGACACCGACACTTGCCGCTAAGCGGCTTTAAATTGGCATCAGCACCAGAAACCCATCCGGTGCAAGGCTTGTTGCCAGCATCACTTCATTGATGTCCTGATGTTCGATCCATGTGGTGCTCCGTTGGTGTTCGGGGTCACGCCAGAAGACCTCGATCTCGTCGCGAAGGGACATGAATTGCATGATTGCCTTTAGCTGTTTGTCTTGCTGCGGGTTTGTGGATGCCTGCTGCGCTTCGTCACCAGCTGCTTGTTGCATGCGTTGCACGGCGTGCAGCCCGATTGCCAGGCCGAGTTCGCGAAACGCGAGCCGGTATTGGGCCGGTTGTTGCAACTCACCACGTTGGGCGTAGTACTGCAGGCCGGTAAGTGATGCGCTGAGCAAGTTGTCGAGTAGTTGCGCGTCCGGAGACAAGCCTTGCTGCATGAGCTGTTGCACACAATAGGCATCGATCATCAGGCCACCCAGGCCGAGCGGGTCGGCGCTGGCCAAATCGCCCCATTTTAACATCGTAGCGAACTGGCTGGTTTCATCTTCAAGGTCTGGCCCGGTGGTCGGTTGCGGCTGTGTGATTGCGGTGCTACGTAATTGTAGATTTGTAATGTAGCCGTCCAGTGGATCGTGCTGCCCCATAGACGGCACCAGCGTACGCGTCAGATCAATGCTCATCTTCCAGACCATTCTGGGTGGTTGCCAGGTGGAGGAGGGTGTATAGGTGAAGGCGTCGAATGCACTATGGGCGAGTTCGCGAGACCATGCATTGTAGCGGGGTTGTAGCGTGGCACGCGTAACCTGGTCGAGGGCATGCATCCATCTGGTCAGGTAGTGGAAGTACTGACCGTCGCGATCCCACTCCAGGTTTTCGTCGAAGGGCTCGTCTGCAGCACGCTCCGGCAATGTTTTACCAATGCGAAGCCCTCCCTGGGTTGGATGCAGCTCACCGTCCTGCTCGCTCAGTCCGCTGATCCATCCTGTGCGTTTGTCGTCGTCCCGGTGTCGGCCCAGTGTATGATGGACCTCGTTGACCAGTTGCAAGGCAAGTTCCGTGTAAGCCTGTTCGCCGGTGGTGCGTGCCAGTCCGAGGTAGTTGCAGACCGCGAAGGCGTCTGTCCACAGGTAACGCCGCGGGGGCTGTTTGCTGTTAAGCCCGGTGCGCTGCGCGAAGTTGTTCATTAACGTGATGGCTTCTTCAATACACGGATCAGTCATGGTTCCGGGTCCTAACAGCGGTTTATCAAATTAAAATCTGTCAACTTTCATTAGAAGTAACGCGATGACTCGAGCAGTCAATGTTCGCAACTATAGATCATCGCAGAAACTTCAACAATAAATAAGAGGTTCCTTAATAATTATGATGGCCATGGTGATGTTTACGTGCATGCTTATTTCTCCATGGCTTGTGATGGCCGTAGTTGCCTCGGTAGTGATGGTTGTTGTAATGGTGACGGTGACGCGGCTGTCTATGGATGTCCTGGTAGATATCTACCTTCGGGTAATAAATGTAACC
>JAUWVE010000166.1 GCA_030617565.1 Gammaproteobacteria bacterium
TTATCCATTCGCATGTTTTTAATTCCTCAAATTTTTTAATTTTCTGCACAATATATGGGGGTGAAGGGATAGAGTTCCAAGTTCCAAGTTCCAAGCATGATAAATCTAAACCTAAAGACTAAAAGCATTAACCTCTGTGTACCTCCGTGTCCTCTGTGGTTAATAGATTTTGACCATCACTTGAAACTTGAAACTTGGAACTTGGAACTTGAAACTTGGAACTCTATCCCTTCACCCCCATATATTGTGCAGAAAATTAAAAAATTTGAGGAATTAAAAACATGCGAATGGATAAACTAACCAGCAAATTCCAGATGGCGATTGCGGATGCACAAAGCCTGGCGGTTGGACGTGACAATCAATACATAGAGCCTGTTCATTTGATGGCTGCTCTGATGGATCAGGAAGGGGGCAGCGTGCGCCCTATCCTGGCGCAGTCCGGTGTAAATGTTGCCTCCCTGCGTACTAACCTTGATGCCGCACTGGATCGCCTGCCTACAGTTGAAGGAACGGCCGGTGAAGTTCATATTTCAAATGATCTCAGTCGCCTGCTAAATATCACTGACAAGCTGGCACAAAAACGTAATGATCAATACATCTCCAGTGAACTTTTCGTGCTCGCTGCAGTTGATGACAAGGACACCCTGGGTGACCTGCTGCGTCAGGCAGGTGCTATTCGTGGTGCGATAGAAAAAACCATAGATGATGTACGCGGCGGTGAAAGTGTCGATGATCCCAATGCTGAGGATCAGCGTCAGGCATTGCAGAAATATACCATCGATCTGACTGAACGTGCTGAACAGAACAAGCTGGACCCGGTCATCGGGCGTGACGATGAAATTCGCCGCACTATCCAGGTATTGCAGCGTCGCACAAAGAACAACCCGGTACTGATCGGTGAACCTGGCGTCGGTAAAACTGCAATTCTGGAAGGCCTTGCACAACGTATCGTAAACAACGAAGTTCCAGAAGGCATGCGTGGCAAGCGCCTGCTATCTCTTGACCTCGGTGCCCTGATTGCCGGGGCGAAATTCCGTGGCGAATTCGAGGAACGCTTGAAGGCGGTGCTCAATGACCTCGCCAAACAGGAAGGTAATGTCATTTTATTCATTGATGAATTACACACCATGGTGGGTGCCGGCAAGGCAGAAGGTTCTATGGATGCCGGCAATATGTTGAAGCCAGCCCTGGCGCGCGGTGAATTGCACTGTGTTGGTGCCACAACACTGGATGAATACCGTGAATATGTGGAAAAGGATGCTGCACTGGAGCGTCGTTTCCAGAAAGTTCTGGTCGATGAACCCAGTGTTGAAGACACTATCGCTATCTTGCGTGGCCTGCAGGAACGTTATGAAGTCCACCACGGCGTCGATATCTCCGATCCTGCACTGGTTGCTGCCGCAACGCTGTCCCATCGCTATATTACCGATCGCAACCTGCCGGACAAGGCGATTGACCTGATTGATGAAGCCGGTGCGATGATACGCATGGAGATCGACTCCAAACCGGAAGAAATGGACAAACTGGATCGACGCATTATCCAGCTAAAGATAGAACGCGAGGCAGTTAAAAAAGATACCGATGAGGCATCGAAAAAACGTCTTGTCGACCTGGAGGAAGAGATCCTGGTACTTGAGCGAAAATACTCCGATCTGGATGAAATATGGAAAGCGGAAAAGTCATCTGTTCAGGGTACAACACACATCAAGGAAGAACTCGAAACTGCTCGTAATGAGCTCGAAAATGCGCGTCGTGCAGGTGATCTTGGTCGCATGTCTGAGATTCAGTATGGCCGCATCCCTGATCTTGAAAAACAGCTGGAAACTGCCGAAGCCGCAGAAACAACGGAAATGACCCTGCTGCGAAATAAGGTTACCGAAGAAGAAATCGCTGAAATCGTCTCGAAATGGACCGGCATTCCTGTATCGAAAATGCTTGAAGGTGAGCGTGACAAACTGCTCCGTATGGAAGATTTTCTTGGTGCTCGTGTGATTGGCCAGAAAGAAGCCATTACAGCCGTTTCCAATGCTATCCGACGCTCACGTGCCGGCCTGTCTGATCCCAACCGGCCTGCTGGATCATTCCTGTTCCTCGGACCCACGGGTGTTGGCAAGACAGAACTGACCAAGGCACTGGCCAATTTCCTGTTTGATACTGAAGAATCCCTTATTCGGATTGATATGTCGGAATTCATGGAAAAACACTCGGTGGCGCGCCTGATTGGTGCCCCTCCCGGCTATGTGGGATACGAAGAAGGCGGTTATCTGACAGAACTGGTACGTAGAAAACCCTATTCCGTCATTCTTCTGGATGAAGTTGAAAAGGCACATCCGGATGTCTTCAATATCCTGCTTCAAGTACTGGATGATGGCCGTCTGACTGATGGCCACGGGCGAACCGTTGATTTTCGCAATACCGTCATCATCATGACCTCCAACATGGGTTCTGACGTGATTCAGGAAATGGCTGGTGAGGATAATTATGATGCGATGAAAGAATCCGTACTCAACATAGTCGGCACACACTTTCGTCCTGAATTCATCAACCGGATTGACGAAATCGTCGTCTTCCATCCGCTTAATCTTGAGCAGTTGCGCGATATCGCGGCTATCCAGACTCAGTACCTGAGCAACAGGCTGGTGGATAGAGACCTGGAACTGATCTTTACTGAAGCTGCACTCGATCTAATCGCCGCAGAAGGTTTTGACCCGGTATACGGTGCAAGGCCACTGAAACGTGTAATTCAAAACGAGATTGAAAATCCACTGGCACAGGAGATCCTGGGCGGCAAGTTCCTGCCCGGTGACCTGATTGAAGTCGATGCAGCAGATGGAGCATTCATTTTCAACAAAAAGCAGGGCTGAAAGACTAAAAACAGGCAATTTAACCGCTAAGACGCAAAGAACGCCAAGGTTTTAGATGAAAATATCTATTTTTCCTTAGCGCTTTTCCGCCTTAGCGGTTCAACATTTTTCATTTCTACCGATAAAAACCACAGGTCCTGGTTTGTTTCCTTTCTCCGCTAGCTATAAACTGAGCGAATAAAAAATAATTTACTCAATTCGTTTCCGGTTCGGTAGCCGTACATGACTAAACTCATCAATGCTCTGCTAAATCCATCGCTCTACGATCATGTTGTAGACAAGATCGAGTTGATGGAGACCCATATCTCATGGATCATACTGACCGGTGACTTCGCCTATAAAATCAAGAAGCCGGTAAATTTCGGCTTTCTCGATTTTTCTACTCTGGCAAAACGCCACTATTACTGTGAGGAAGAACTGCGCCTCAATCGACGCTTTGCACCTGAACTCTATCTGGATGTCATCACCATCAAC
>JAUWVE010000071.1 GCA_030617565.1 Gammaproteobacteria bacterium
CGGGGGTGGCCGTCAGCAGCAGCACCCCGCGTGTCTCAAGGGCGAGCTGCTCAACCATACAGTATTCATCGCTGGCATGATCCGGTGACCAGGCCAGGTGATGCGCTTCATCAACCACCAGCAGGTCCCATTCACCTGCTACCGCCTGAGCATGTATTTCCGGGTTCTGCATCAGAAACTCAACACTGCACAGGGCCAGTTGCTCGTCATGAAACAGGTTGTCTGTCAGTTCTTCATCTGTTGCTGTAAAGCAGCGTTCTTCATCAAAGATGCGAAAATGTAGATTGAAGCGACGCAGCATCTCCACCAGCCATTGATGCACCAGTGACTCCGGTACCACGATCAATACACGGCGGGCACGGCCGGTCAGCAGCTGGTGATGCAGGATCAGGCCAGCCTCGATGGTTTTTCCCAGCCCTACTTCATCGGCCAGCAGTACACGCGGGGCATAGCGGTTGGCGACTTCATGTGCAATATACAACTGATGCGGTAGCAGGCTGGTTCGGCAGCCGCTTAGACCAAATAGGTCGGAGTGGGCAAGGCGATTCTGATGTTGCAGGGTCTGATAGCGCAGTTCAAACCACTTATCGGGATCTACCTGGTTATTAAACAGGCGTTCCGTCGGACGATTGAGCTGAATAAAGTTATCCAGTTCAGACTCGGCCAGCTCGATACTGTTGCCTTTCTCGTCCGTTCCGCTATAGGCAACCAGCCCCTGCTCTTCGCGGGTGGCAGTGACCACTATTTCGGTCCCGTCATGCCGACGGATGGAATCACCGACAGTAAACACCACACGAGACAGGGGTGCTGTCTGGCGGGAGTAAGTGCGGGTGTCGCCGGTGGCCATAAACACGATAGTGACCGTGCGTTCGTCAACGGCCATTACAGTGCCCAGCCCCATTTCCAGCTCAGCATTGCTGATACAGCGTTGCCCGGGAATAAAATCGTACACGAGAGAGTTACCTTAAAGAGATTTATTGACGGAAGCCCGTCAAAAGAGCGTGGCGCATATTATAGCGCAGTATGAAATTAAAAAGCGGGTTAACCGCCAAGGCGCTAAGGACGCAAAGGAGTTCTTTTCAGATTGTCCGTGCTATCCATTTTTGGCCACCACACCATCAATTTTTACAACCAGTTCTAGAGTGAATCAGTCATACACTTAGAGAAGTTGGTTTTCTTTGCGTCCTTTGCACCTTGGCGGTTCAATATCAAGGGTTCTTTTTATCAATTAACCCTTTAAGAAAACCCAGGTATTCGCCTTCATTCCACGGCCGGCCGCCAAGCGCGATATATCGCAGTTTGCCCTCCGGGTCGACGAACCAGGTTGATGGCAGGCCGCGTGGCTGCCAGCGCGCGGTGACTATGCCGTCGCTATCCAGCAGGGTATTCATGTCAGGGGCTACGCTCCCGAGAAAGTCGAATACTGTGTCTTCATCCTCGGAAGTATTGACCAGCACGATAGAAAGGCCTGAATCTTTGAATTCGGAGGAGATGGCCTGAATCGTAGGCATTTCCTTGCGGCAGGGGCCGCACCATGAGGCCCAGAAGTGCATGAAGATCCATTTGCCACGGTGTTTTGATATGTCGTAGGTTTCGCCATTGATATCGTTCAATATCAGATCTGGCGCATCACGGCCGTCAACAGTAATGATACCCCTGGGCAATTCAGATGTGGCCGGAGATTTTGCAGTAGTCTCTGCAAAGGCCTGAGTGCCGAGTAAAAATAACAGGCCGGTAAGGAATGGGATTATTTTGCTTTGCATGTCAGGTTCTCAACAGTAATGATTCTTGGCTTACCGGACTTGTCTGCACCGGTTTTGAGTGTGGCAACCAGTTTGAAAGGTTTTTCCTGCCACTCGACCACAACATTGCCGCCAACATGTTCATGCTGCCGCAGATCGCGATTCTCCGGCAGCTGTGTCCAGCCGAAGGTGGATTGATGTGCCTGGCTAAGCCCGGTTTTCTGCCACACTTCCAGCCAATCGTCTTTTTTCCAGCGTTTCATTTCTGAGCCGTCGGCGGCATAGAATTTCCAGTCGTTCAGTACCAGCCACAGTGTGTCGTAGGTTTTATTCTCCACCAAGCCGAAGATAAAGCACTTTTTGGTGATGGCATCGATGGAAGCCTGGTTGAAACCACGGCCGGTATAGAAGGCTGACAGTTGCTCAGGCGTACGTGAGCCGATGACGACAGTCAGATCTTTGTCGATGAAGCGGTTGATGCCGTCCTCAGGCTTCGCTGGAGTGGCAGAATGGCTGATTGATGATGTAAAAAATACCAGCAGGCCTGATAAACAGGCAATTCTCGGTTTGTTTTTTATCATAAGATTTTGATTGAAGCACAGCCATCAACGTACATCAAACAGGAACCCATGCATTATATTGCTGTCCCATCTGATACCATGAATAGTAAATCATCAGAGAGCCTGCTATGAGTTGCTGTTGCCCACATTCAAATTCCGCCAACCGTTTTTTCTCCTTTTTTGCCGGCCGCTATCGCAGGCGCTTCGAAAAGAAAGGATTTGAGCCATCGCAAAAGCAGCTGCTGCAAGGGCTGGAAAAAGCGGGCTATAAGGATGCAAGAATACTCGAAATCGGCAGCGGTGTGGGACATCTACACCAGACCCTGCTGGAGCAGGGCGCAGAATCCGCCACAGGCATAGACCTGGCATCGAAGATGATCTGTGAAGCACAGAAATGGGCAGATGAACGCGGGCTGGCTGACAGGACAACCTATATTGAAGGCGATTTCATGGAAATTACCGAAGCCGTGATGGATGCCGATGTTACTGTTCTCGATAAGGTCGTGTGTTGTTACCCCGACGCTGACGGGCTAGTCCACAAATCATTAGACAGGACAAATCGTGTCTATGCTCTCACTTATCCACGAAATCGCTGGTATGTCCGTATGGTGATGGGGATGACAGCATGGGTGATGAAAATAATGCGCTCTGATTTCCGTAGTTATGTGCATGACCCTGAACTTATTGAGAGGTGGATAAGCGACGCAGGTTTTAACAAGGTTTACCAGAACAACAACCTGGTCTGGTTGACGCAGGTGTATGTTAAACCTTGAGGGCACCTCTATATATTCATGAATAATCATCTTGAATCCAAAAATCGCCATCTCTACGTTAAGAACCTTCGCAATAGCTAGCTATTACGTGCGTTTCTTGCCTTGATCTGGCGAATTATGAATCCAATTTGTATCATCCAGAATAAATAGAGGTGCCCTTGAGTTTCAAGTTTCAAGTTTCAAGAGGAAAGAGAAACCTGTTTGGGACTGTTGTGGGAGGCGCGCCCTCGCGGCGAAAAAGCCTGGTAGATGTCCTCAGGATATCCAGCCAGATCAATTCTCCTGCAGCTATTCTTTTCCCAGCAGCGGCAGTAGATGCGGCCAGACATTCTCCAATACCTGTTTCTGGCCTTCTGCTGTCGGGTGCGTTCTATCTTCCTGCATCAGGCTGGCATCATCGGCAACCTGTTCCAGTATTTTCGGCACCAGTGGTACTTTGTATTTTTCAGACAGGCTTTGAAAAAGGGCAGCAAAGCGCGAATTGTAGAAGGCGCCATAATTCGATGGTAGACGCACCCCGGTCAGCAGTACGGCTATCCCGGCCTGCTGGCTTTTTTCAATGATCGCGGACAGGCTTTTCTCTATCTCGCTAAATGGCAGGCCGCGAAGGCCGTCATTGCCGCCGAGTGCTATGATAATAACTGAAGGTTTGTGCTGCAGCAGAGCATCATCGAGGCGGTTTAGTGCGGTGCGTGTAGTATCGCCACTGACACTGGCATTGATGACATGGCTGTTAAAGGAATTTTCCTGTAATCGCCCTTGCAATAATGATACCCAGCCTTCATCTGTGTTAAGTCCCCAGGCTGAGCTGATACTATCACCCAGCACCAGGATGACCGGTTCATTTGCACTGGCATGAGCAGGACTACAAAGTAAAATAATCAGTGATAAAATTAATAGGAGTTGTCGTAACATGGGTTCACAGCAGTCAGCAGGTTTTGTTCAGGCCATTCAGCTTGGTAAGCAGGTCACCACATCTGAAGGGCAATTGGTAATACTGGATGATATCAACTTTAGTATTGCTGCGGGAACTTCTGTCGCCATACTCGGTGCATCCGGCTCGGGCAAGACAACACTGCTGGGTTTGCTGGCAGGTCTTGATATTGCAAGTACAGGGCATGTAATAATTAATGACATAGACCTTGGCGAGCTTGATGAAGATGGCCGGGCTTTGCTGCGTGCAGGTTCGGTCGGTTTTGTGTTCCAGAACTTCCAGTTGCTGAGTGGCCTGACAGCGCTGGAGAATGTGATGCTGCCGCTGGAGCTGGCAACAGCCGATAAACCGAAGGAAACTGCGAAAGATATCCTCTCGCGCGTTGGCCTTGCCGAGCGTCTGCATCATTATCCCGCTCAGCTTTCCGGTGGTGAGCAACAACGCTGTGCCATAGCCCGTGCCTTTGCTGCCCGCCCGCAAGTACTGTTCGCTGATGAGCCCACAGGTAATCTCGACCCGGTTACCGGTAAGCGCATTATCGATTTATTGTTCAAACTTAATCGCGAGCAGGGCACGACATTGATCATGGCCACTCACGACGAGGCCTTGGCCGAAAACTGCGAAATACGTCTGCAGCTGCAGGCCGGAAAGCTGGTGAATATATAATGATAGCTTTCTCATGGCGTATGTTATGGCGCGACTGGCGTGGTGGTGAATTACGCATCCTTGCTGTTGCATTAATCATCGCAGTGACTGCGGTCAGCGCCGTTGGTTTTTTTATCGACCGTGTTGATCGTGGTATTCAGCAGCAGGCAGCTGAGCTGATAGCCGCCGGGCTTGTGGTCACTTCCGCAAAACCTGTGTCGTCAGACACCGTGGATGATGCGAAAGCCCTGGGACTGCAGACAGCAAATATCGTTCAGTTTCGAAGCGTCGCAATAGCCGGGGAAAAACCACAGCTGGTTGAGGTCAAGGCCGTCAGTACCGGATACCCGTTTCGTGGTGAAATGCATATCGCTGATGCCCCATTTTCGCAAGACCGTGTTACGCAGGAGTTACCTGCAAGTCAGGAAACCTGGGTAGAACCTCGCCTGCTGCAGATGCTTGGACTGGAGATGGGTGATCAACTGCAGCTGGGGGCAATATCATTTACCATAAGCCAGCTGCTTACCTATGAGCCTGATCGCGGCGGTGACATGTTCAGCGTCGCTCCCCGGGTGTTGATCAATCATGATGATCTTGCCGCAACCCGGCTAATTGGTCAGGGTGCGCTGGTGAATTATCGCCTGCTGGTCGAAGGTGAACAGGTGGTTCTGGATCAGTTTCGTAAACAGGTCAAATCTCGAAAATTGATTGATGAGAAAATTCTTGGTGTCACGGAAGCTCGGCCTGAGTTGCGCGTGGCTCTGGAACGCGCACAACAGTTCCTCGGACTGGCTTCGATCATCAGTGTACTACTGGCAGGTGTTGCCGTGGCGACAGCGGCCCGGCGCTTTGCCAGCCGCCATTTTGACAGTGCCGCGATCTACCGTTGTTTTGGCGCGACTCAGAACAAAATTATTCTGACTTTTAGCCTTGAGATGTTATGGCTGGCATTGATTGCCAGTACTGCAGGCCTGGCATTTGGCCTGCTGGCCCAGATGGGTATCAGCCAGATACTGGACAAGCTCTTTCTCGCCCATCTACCGGCACCGACATTGCAGCCGGTCATCATGGCTTATGCCACAGGGTTTATTCTTTTATTAGGCTTTGCCATGCCTCCTTTGCTGGCACTCAGGCAGGTGCCGCCACTGCGTGTATTACGTCACGATCAGGTACCGGTAACAACACGCGGCTGGCTGATCTATAGCGCTGTATTTCTTAGCATGGGCTGCTTGCTGTACTGGCAGGTTGATGACCTGAAAATGGTCGCCTCGGTTATGGGCGGCATGTTGTTAACCATCAGCATTCTTTCGCTAGCGGCTTATGCTCTTGTACGATTACTGGCTCTGTTACGCCAGCGGGTTGGAGTGGCCTGGCGCTTTGGTTTGGCAAATATCGCAAGGCGGCAGTCCGGCAGCGTGATGCAGATCGTGGCATTTGGTCTTGGCATCATGGTTCTATTGTTGCTCTCAACTGTACGCAACGACCTGCTCGATGGCTGGCAGCAAAGCCTGCCGGAGGATGCACCAAACCACTTCATAATTAATGTTCAGAGCGACCAGGTAGCCGGTATCCAGAAGTTTTTTTTGGATCACGGTGTAAAACAGCCTGTATTACATGCCATGGTGCGGGCACGGCTAACGCATATCAATGGTCGCAGGGTAAGCAGTGATGACTACACTAGTGACCGGGCCAAACACATGATTACCCGCGAGTTCAACCTGTCACCGGCCAGTAAGATGCAGGTCGACAATGTTATTGTTGCCGGTTCCTGGTGGCAGGCATCTGATCATGGCAAACCGTTAATGTCGCTGGAAGCAAAGCTCGCTGCAAACCTGGGAATCAAGCTCAATGACAATGTCAGCTTTGATATCAATGGCCGTGTAAGAGAATTAAACATAAGCAATCTTCGTGAGGTAGACTGGCAGACATTCAATATCAATTTCTTTACGGTAGTACCACCCGGTGTACTGGATAATGACCCGACCAGTTGGGTCAGCAGCATGTATCTGAAGCCAGAGCAAAAGAGTCTGATCGCACCGCTGGTTAAAGACTTTCCAAATGTCACGGTAATAGATGTCGAGATAATAATGAACAGGGTACGAAATATCATGGACCGGGTTACCCAGGCAGTGGAATTCATCTTCCTGTTTAGTCTGCTGGCAGGACTTGCCGTGTTGTTCGCGGCCATTCAGGCCAGTCAGGATGAAAGACGTTATGAAAGTGCCGTCCTTCGCACGCTGGGCGCCCGCCGTTCTATTTTATTACGCGGTCTGTTTGCCGAATTTATTACCCTCGGCGCACTGGCCGGATTGCTGGCGGGTTTTGCCGCGACTGCACTGGCATGGGTACTGGCGGAATATATTTTTCATTTTCCTTACCAGTTTAATCCACTGCTTGGCCTTGCCGGTATCGTAACGGGTGCGCTGCTGGTCGGTACGGCGGGTGTGCTGGGGACGCGTAATGTATTGAGTCAGCCACCGGTTGAGACGCTTCGGCAGGGTTGAAATGATCTGGACTAAAGACTAAAGCAACTTGAAAATAGTATGTTTCTCTGATCTTTAGTCCTTCATCCTTCATCCATATTTATAAAACCAGGATCCACTATGCAGGACAAAAATCGCAGTGAATTTATTCGTCAGGTGTTTAACACGGTTAGTGAGCAATATGGCACGGGTTCGTTGCGATTCTTTGAGAACGCAGCCGGCCACCTGCCTGGTTTGCTTGATTTGAATGGGGATGAAAGACTCCTCGATATCGCTGCCGGTACAGGCCTGGCATCCACATTACTTGCCAGCCATCTGCCTGACGGCCATGTGACAGGTATTGATCTCTCTGAAGGCATGCTTGAAAAGGCACAGGCCCAGGCAGATGCACTGGGTTTGTCCAATATAAGCTTCCAGCAAATGGATATGACGCGTATGGATCTGCCGGAGAAGCATTTCGACATCATCAATGCTTCTTTCGGGGTTTTCTTTGTTGAACAGATGGAACCGTTAGTGCAGCACATCCATAGCCG
>JAUWVE010000101.1 GCA_030617565.1 Gammaproteobacteria bacterium
ATCTTCGCAATAGCTAGCTATTACGTGCGATCCTTGCCTTGATATGAACAATTTTTGATGCAATCTGATCTATCCATAATAAATAGAGGTGCCCTATAAACTTCTAGTGGTTACCCACCGATTGCTACGCAAGTTCTGTAGGTTCGAATTCATTCGAACGCAGTGGAAAATACTTCCCTGGCATCAATAACTAACCTAATGTGCGAATGAATTCGCACCTGCAGTCTTCTGTCAAAGGATGATGCCCTGGCTAACAAATTCTCGGCAGAGGGTCGTCTTCCAGTTCTTCAAGTATACGCTCGCCACCCAGTTCCGTTGTCAGGATGACATGCGCGTTGCCCTGACCTACTGTGCCAATGATGGCAGCCAGTTCACCATCAGGCAGTGACTGCCACATTGCCAGTGCTTCATCAACCTTGTCAGGCGCTACTATCGCGACTACACGTCCTTCGCAGGCAAGAAAAAGCGGATCATAACCGAGCATCTCACAGACGGACTGCACCGGATCACGCACCGGGATGGCCGGCTGGCTCAGGCGAACCTGCAGGCCGGTAGCGTGACAGATTTCATGTGCGACTGTGGCCAGGCCACCCCGTGTCGGATCACGCATAAAACGCAGCCCATCAATTTTTAGCAAGGCGCTGGTTAACGGCAGAACACTGGCCGCATCCGATAATAATTCGCCATGCAGTCCAAACTGCTCGCGTGCAAGCATGACGCAAATACCGTGATCACCGACCGGGCCGCTGACAAGAATTTTGTCACCCGCTATGATCCGGTCAAGACCCAGTTTTATATATTTAGAACGAACCCCTATGCCTGTGGTGGCGAGATAAAGGCCACCGCCTTCGCCTCGCGGCAGTACCTTGGTATCCCCTGCAGCAACTTCTACACCAATCTCTTTTGCTGCAGCAGCCAGGCTAGCTACGATTCGTTCAAGTTGGGCAACCTCAAATCCTTCCTCGATGAATGCATTGAGACTTAAGTAGCGGGGTATAGCACCGGCGACGGCAAGGTCATTGGTTGTCCCGTGTACTGCCAGCGAGCCGATATTGCCACCGGGGAATTCCAGTGGTTTGACGGAAAACCCATCGGTGGTGAACATCAGTTCACCCTCCATATGCGGCAATGTCACGGCGTCGGCCTGAACATCCAGCATGGGGCTGGCGAGATGGTGGGCGAATACATCTTCGATCAGTTCGCGCATAAAGCGGCCGCCATTCCCATGAGCAAGAGTGATATGTGTTTCATCGGTCATGATTTTTCCCGCATTGTGTCTGTGATCGCGTGATTATAGCTGTTGTTCACGTAACAGCGGCAGCATTCATGTCAGGTACACTACTGGTACCAGACAGGCATATCGATCACAGCATTATTGCTCAGTGGCTGATTCAGAGCATCGACTATGCTGGCATCGCGGTGGTAAAGATCTTTTCTGAACAGAATCACGCTGTCTTCGCGTGCTTCAGCAGTAAAGTACATCAGCAGAACAGGTATGGGCTGCTTAAGTTTAACCGTGCGTGTCTGGCCAGTCGCGATCTCATGTTCAAGTCTTTTCCGGTTCCAGCCGTCGTTTGACTGCAGCAGTAACTCTGCTAGTTCTAGTGGGTCTTCAATGCGGATACAACCTGAACTGAATGCGCGTTGTGATGCTTCAAACAGGTTTTTCGATGGCGTGTCATGCAAATAGACAGAGTAGTTATTCGGGAACATGAACTTGATCCGGCCAAGGGCATTGTTGGAGCCTGGCCTTTGACGCAAATTGTAGTTGAAATTTTTCAATGTGACCGATGACCAGTCGATGGAAGCCGGATCGATTTCGTGTCCTGATTGATCAATAACTGAAATCCTTTTTTTCTTCAGCAGCGAGCTGTCCTGGCGCAACTTTGGTAACAAATCTTCCTTCAGAATTGTTGGCGGTACCGTCCAGCCTGGATTCAAAACAAGGTAAGTCATGACGGAGCGAAATACCGGCGTTTCGCGGTAGGGGGTACCAACCTGAGAACGTGTCGACCAGTTTTCCTTGCCGTGCAGGAACTGCTTGACGCGGAAACCGACGATATCTACCAGTAGATAGTTTTGCGGCAGATGCTGTGAAACCCAACGTAACCTTTCCATATTGGCGCGTAATTGTTCAATTCGGTTAGCGATTGGCACATTCATCGCAGATATTGTATCCGGGCCGGCAATGCCATCAGGTTTGAGACCATGTCGTTGCTGGAAGCGTATCAGCGCCTGTTCCACTTCACTGGTAAAGGCATCCCTGCTGACCGTGGTTCCCAATGCAAGATCGCCAGAGGCTCGCAGGCGGCTTTGCAGCCATGGGATGCGTTCGTTAGTCATCCCTTTTTTTAGCAGGGGCCCCGGTGGTACTGTAGCCCAGCCCCCATTGAATTCGATATTTCGATATTGTTTCAGGCCTTTTCGCAGTGCCGCATAATGAGATATTGCTGGTAGTAGATGCAGCAGGCTTTGCTTGATGCTGCTGTCCTGTGTCGCTTGTAGCAACAGGCTAACTGGATCGATGCTATGTTGAATTTGGCTGAAGTTCCACCCACGGTAGAGTTTCTTCGGATTAGTTTTTCCATAATAATAATGATAGGTAAGACGCAAGAAGACATCGCTGAGCAATAAATCCCGGCTGACCTCATCGATGGAGCTTCCCGTGTCTGTGGCCAGTCTGGCGGTGAGGAATGAGAACAGATAATCCTCAGGATTAAGCCCTTCGTCTGCGGCTGTCTGAATCAGTGCCATGAGTTGTTTCACATCATGCGGCTGCCCCCATAAACGCCGGAAGCCGTTACGTGCGTAGGTATCGGCAATCAAGTCGATGGCAATGATTTGTCTCCCGCCGACATTGCCCGTACCACTGCTGTGTATTTGCTCGATCCGTGCGCGCATTAATTCACTGAAAGGTGAATTTGCTTCGGTATGCGCGACGGAACTGACCAGAATGAGGAAAAATAATCCTTTTTTCAGTAAAATAGAGAAAATTCCTTGTGTTGAACTTGAATTCATCAGCTAGAATTCCATATTATAGTGAATAGTTATACTAAAGCACCCTGCAGAGAGCTTATGAAAAAAATTGTATCATCAACACTATTGCAACCTGATCATAGCCGACGTCGTTTCGTTACAGGTCTGGCTTCGTCTCTGACAGGGGCGCTGTTGCTGCCAGTGGCACCCAATGCTATCGCATCTGCCGTGTCAGCGGGACGCCAAAGTGGCCGGGCACTCAGTTTTTACCACACACATACGGGCGACAAGCTCACCATCGACTACCATGATGGAGCAGGTTATTTGCCTCAGGCCCTGACGGAGATCAATCATTACCTGAGAGATTTTCGTACCGAAGAAACTTATCCCATTGATATGGGGTTGCTGGATATCCTGCATGAACTGAAGACAATTACCGGGCATAGTGGCACGTTTGAAGTGATTTCCGGTTATCGCTCACCAAAAACCAATGCCAGCCTGCGCAGTAAATCTGGTGCTGTTGCCAAACGCAGCTTGCACATGCAGGGCAAGGCTATCGATGTGCGTCTGACCGGCTTTGATACCAGGCAGCTACACAAGGCAGCAAAAAAACTGGCTCGAGGTGGCGTAGGCTACTATCAGAAGTCCAACTTTATCCATATCGACACCGGGCGTGTTCGCTACTGGTAAGACCTGCTGCTAAGCAGTTTGTGCTTTAGCGGCCTCAACCACCTGGCCGGCACAGATTGCAGCATCATTGGCTGGCAGTCGCCGCGGCAGACAGGCCG
Source organism: Gammaproteobacteria bacterium (assembly GCA_030617565.1). Lineage (GTDB taxonomy): Bacteria > Pseudomonadota > Gammaproteobacteria > BMS3Bbin11 > BMS3Bbin11 > BMS3Bbin11. Next base: position 3,765 of record JAUWVE010000101.1, read on the forward strand.
TGAAACCATTTTCTTGCAGCAGACCAGCAACATAGTCAGAGAGTTTTCTGTTCTGGAATACCCCTCCGCACAAACCAATATTATTGACACCGTGACGCTGGCGTAGAGTCAGTGCCTGCTGTAGCAGGGTATGTGCGAGACAGGCGTGAAAGTGGCTTGCCCGTTCAGCAATACTGCGGTTGTTATCCATCAGCATTGGCAGCAGGCCAGACCAGTCAGCCTGTAACAGACCGTGTGTGTTTTCAGATAGAGGCAGGGGAGCGCAAGGTCGCAGTTCACGACTGGCCTGTTCCAGCAGCATCGGGCCCTGGCCTTCAAAGCTTGCCTGCTGCAGTAGCCCGGTCAGAGCTGCCGCAGCATCAAACAGGCGTCCTACTGCGCTGGACTGTGGGCTGTTGGCCCTCTTTTCCCAGGCCGTCTGCAATATTTCTGCCCCTTTGGGCAGGTCGGCCCATTCGATACCTGCCTGCCAGCACAGGGCGGCTGCACTGCGCCAGGGTTCGCGACCGACTTTTTCACCGCCGGGTAGATAAAAAGGTTTCATGCTGGCGGCTCTTTGCCAGTTACCCGGTTGACCAAACAGCGCTTCGCCACCCCATAGAGAACCATCTTCGCCGTAACCGACACCATCCCAGGTGAATATCAGCCAGTCTTCATCATTCCAGTGATCGAGAACCAGTGCAGAGGCATGTGCACGGTGATGAAAGACGCGCGTGACAGGCAATCCAGACTGTTCTGCCCAGCGGCTGCTGGCATACATGGGGTGGGCGTCACAGATGACCTCCGTAGCTTTTACCTGGTAGAGCTGTTGCAGATCATCAATCATCTGCTGGAAAACCTGCTGGCTGCGTGGGCTGTCGAGGTCGCCAATATGCGGGGAAATTACCACTCGATTGTCCCAGGCCAGGGCAACGGTATTTTTCATGTGACTGCCGGTGGCGAGTACCGGTTCAGCCAGGGTAAACGGAAGATCAATTTCAACCGGTGCATTCCCACGCCCCATGCGCAATGGGCGGGGTCTGCCAGCTATCGTTCTGTATACAGGGTCATCGGCAGGGCGAACTATCTCACGGTTATGATGAAGAAAAGCCTGCGCGACGTGTGACAATCGTTTTTCGACCTCAGTATTATCTACCAGTACCGGCTCGCCGCTGATATTGGCTGAAGTGGCGACCACAGGTTTATCAAGCACGTCCAGCAGCAGATAATGCAGCGGGCTGTATGGCAGCATGATGCCAATTTCATTCAGGCCTGGAGCAATCAGGGCTGATAATAATTCTGATTTCTTTTGTGCCAGTACGATAGGCCGGGATGGAGAGTGCAACAGTTCGGCTTCAGCCGGTGTCAGGTCAACGCATAGGCGAACCTCTGCCAGTCCATCATCTCCCCGTTCAGGGAACATGACGGCAAGTGGTTTATCCGGTCGGGGTTTCTGTTGCCGCAGGTGAGCGATAGCCTGATCATTCTGTGCGTCACACAGAAGGTGATAGCCGCCTATCCCTTTTACAGCAACTATTTTGCCATCACGCAGAGCGTTGATGCTGGCGGCTAGTGCCTGTTGTGTGTCCTGTAAATCGTGATTCTTGTCATGAAAGTGCAAAGCGGGCCCACAGTCCGGGCAGGCAAGCGGCTGGGCATGGAAACGCCTGTCCAGCGGGTCTTCATATTCTTTTCTACAGGCATCGCACAGTGGAAAGCCTGCCATGGAGGTTGAGGGCCGGTCATAGGGAAGTTTATTGATGATCGTATAGCGTGGTCCACACTGGGTGCAGTTGATGAACGGGTAGTGATAGCGGCGCTCTGCAGGATCTCGGCACTCAGTCAGGCAGTCAGGGCAGGTAAA
>JAUWVE010000168.1 GCA_030617565.1 Gammaproteobacteria bacterium
TGTGGTCAGGGGCCCTCGGATTATCCTGACCTGGCGGCCTGGCTGGTAGAGGAAGGGATCAGCAGCCTGTCGCTGAACCCGGACAGCGTGATAGAAACCTGGCTGGATCTGGCGAGAAGGCAAAAAAATAAAGGTTAAAGAGGAAAGAGGAAATACAATGGTTTTTCTTTTACCTTTTACCTTTCCTCTTTAACCTTTATCCTTCGTTTTAAGAATTTAACGAGAGAGTATATTCATGAAAAGATTAGTACTTGTCCGTCACGGGCAGAGCATGTGGAATCTGGAAAATCGCTTTACTGGCTGGACAGACGTTGATCTGACTGATCGCGGCATAGAGGAAGCTACCGAATCAGCAAAACTGCTTAGCGATGCCGGTTTTGTCTTCGACCGAGTTTATACTTCTCTGCTCAAGCGATCGATTCGCACCACCTGGATTATCCTCGACAACATGGACCTGATGTGGGTACCTGTAGAGAAAACCTGGGTGCTGAACGAGCGCCATTACGGTGCACTTCAGGGGATGGACAAAAAGGAAGTGATACGGAACTATGGTGAAGAGCAGGTGCAGAAATGGCGACGTGGTTTTGAAATACGGCCTCCTGAATTGAGCAAGGCAGACCCACGCCACCCTATGTATGACGTGCGTTATCGTGACCTGGGTAAGGAATTGCCCAACACTGAATCCCTGCATGACACCCTGGACCGGGTACTGGAGTACTGGGAAAGTACTATCCGCCCGATGATTGAGGACGGCAAGCAGGTGATGATCTGTGCCCATGGCAATAGTTTGCGGGCGCTGATGAAATACATAGAAAATATTTCTGATGATGATATCTCCAAGGTCAACATGCCCACCGGTATACCACTGGTCTATGAGCTGGATGAGTCCATGCACGCACAGAAACGCTACTACCTGGGCGACAAGCGTAAGGTTGAAGCGGGATTAAATGAAGTTGCCGCACAGACCAAGGTACCTGAAAAAGAAAAAGATGGGTTTACGAAAGGAAAAAAATAGTTTTTTTTCAGATGACACTCAAGATTAATTAGCAAAATAACAGCAGAACAATTCCCGGGAATTTTATGGAACACAATATTGATGTAGTTATCATCGGTGCAGGGACAGCGGGTCTGTATGCTCTGTCGCAGGTTATCCAGAATCGAAAAAGCTACCTGATAGTACAAAATGGTGAAATGGGAACGACCTGTGCACGGGTAGGTTGCATGCCCTCCAAGGTACTGATTCAGGCCGCTGAGGACTTTCATCGCCGCAAGGTGTTTGAACGTGAAGGAATAGAGGGTGGCGAGGGCCTGTCGGTCGATAAAGAAGAAGTGATGGAGTTCGTGCGGGAGTTACGCGATTCCTTTGTAGAGCGGGTTAAAGGCAACAATGACAAGCGTCTTAAAGACCATATTATTCATGGTCAGGCAGAATTTGTTAAACCCGGGCAGCTGCGCGTTGGTGAAGATACGGTCAATTACGGCAGTGTTATCATTGCCAGCGGCTCAACACCTGTCATCCCACCGGCCTGGCAGGCTTTTTCTGATCATATAATTACTACCGACACACTGTTTGAACTTGATGAACTTCCCGAGTCAGTCGCCGTTATTGGCCTGGGTGTGATTGGCCTGGAGATTGGCCAGGCACTGGCGCGGCTGGATGTCGATGTTACCGGTGTGGACATGGCGGAGCAGATTGGTGGTATTGAAGACCCGGAGATACTTCAGTCTGTCATAGAGACACTCGCACGAGAGTTCCCTCTGTGGCTAGGCGAGGCGGCAGGAGTAACAGAGGAAGATGGCAAGCTGCGTGTCACAGCCGGTGATGAAGCAGTACTGGTAGACAAACTGCTGGTCAGCATGGGGCGCGCTCCCAATGTCGCTGGAATGAAGCTTGAAAACCTGGGTCTGGAGCTGGATCAGCAGGGCGTGCCAATACACAATCCGAATACCATGCAGTGCGGTGACCAGCCGGTTTTTCTTGCCGGTGATGTTTCCGGTAATCGGCCCATTATGCACGAGGCCGGTGATGAGGGGCGTATCGCCGGCATCAATGCGGCCACAGGAAATATGCAGGGATACAAACGCAAGACACCATTGGCCATTACTTTCAGCGATCCAAACATATGTACCGCAGGTGCCACCTGGTCTGAGCTGGATCATGAAACAACGGTTATCGGCCAGATCAAAATGGCACCAGTGGGTCGTGCCCTGATTATGACCAAGAATCGAGGGCTGATCCGTGTTTATGGTGATAAGCAAACAGGAAAAATATTGGGTGCCAGCATTTTTGCTATTAAAGGCGAACACCTCGCACACCTGATGGCATGGTGCATACAGCAGGAGCTGACTGTATTTGATCTACTTAAGATGCCGTTCTATCACCCGGTAATTGAAGAGGCGTTGCAGGCAGCACTGCGTGATCTCGCGTCTAAAGTAGAAGACAAACCTGCTGGCATGATGGATCTTGAGAAAATGTAAGTTTCAAGTTTCAAGTTTCAAGTTTCAGGTTTCAGGTTTCAGGTTTCAAGACTTAAAGCCTGAAGCCTGAAACTGAATCAGGACCGTATATTTTCCCCGCTCAGCACATCATAAATTGGTGTTGGCTTCTCCAGTCCACCTAGTGGACCTTCAACGACAAGCTCCACTTCATTGCCGAAATATCGTCGCACACCATTGGCTGACAGGGCAGGCGTGCGCCCCTCAGGATTGGCGCTGGTCGATACAATCGGTCCCCGGAAAGTGCGGCATAACAGGCTAGTTAGTGGGTGGTTACTAACCCGTATAGCTATACTAGAATGATCTCCCCGTAGATAATGGCTGACATTTTCTGCAGCAGGCACTACCCAGGTGATCGGTCCGGGCCAGCTTGATTCTGCTTTATCCATATTGAATTTTTTCCTGTCGATATAGGGATAAAGTTGTTCCACCGAGGCCGCAATCAGTATCAGGCCCTTTTGCCAGTGTCGATGTTTAATCTTAAGCAAAGACTTGATAGCCGTGTTGTTACGTGGATCGCAACCGAGTCCGTAACAGGATTCAGTGGGGTAGGCGATTATCCCCCCTGCC
>JAUWVE010000124.1 GCA_030617565.1 Gammaproteobacteria bacterium
GCATCCGGGTCTCTTTGGCACAAACGATCAATATTTTTCTCCAGCCAGCTGAAGAACTCCAGATCCCTGATCAAACCATATTTTATAACTTCTGCCAGGCCGGCAGACAATTGCCTGTCATCGAGGGTATTCAGTGTTGTCAGGTCGGCAATCACACAGCGTGGCTGGTAAAACGCACCAATCATATTTTTCCCACGTGGATGGTTTACCGCTGTCTTACCACCGACTGAAGAATCCACCTGTGCCAGCAAAGTAGTTGGAATCTGAATAAAAGGGACACCACGCTGATAACAGGCAGCGGCAAAACCGGTAATATCACCTACCACACCTCCACCCAGAGCGATCATCGTAGTGCTCCTGTCGCACGGGACCCGAAGCAGGGCATCGAATATGCTGTCAAGCACCTCAAGGTTCTTGAATTCCTCACCATCAGGCAATATGTGGGTGGTTACCTGAAAGCCTGCCAATGACTTTAATAGCGTTTCAAGATAAAGAGGGGCTACGGTCTCATTGCTAATGACCATCACCTGTTGACCGACTATATATGGCCGAATCAGTTCAGCATTTCCCAGCAGGTCCTGATCAATATAGATCGGATAACTGCGATCTCCAAGCTCTACACTAAGTGTCGTCATTTTCTGCGATTAGGTAATCCTAATGGGTAAATCATATTAAGTGACTGGCTATCCAGGCTAGAGATGTTTTTCATACTGGTTAAATATCTCTCGTGCCACATCCTGTGCCGAACGGCCATCTGTAGCAATGGTAATATCGGCAACGGCCAGGTAAAGCGGCTCACGTTCTGCCAGCAGGTCTTCAATAACCTTTTGTTTATCTTCTGTTTCCATCAGCGGTCGATTTCGGCTCTTTTTCAGTCTCTCATAAAGTATCTCCACCGATGCTTTTAGATAAACCACGTAACCTTTACTTCGTAAATTCTGTCTTGATATTTCGTCAAGCACTGAGCCGCCACCGGTAGATAAAACAATATGCCGTCTTTGGGTTAAATCTTCGATCATCTGTGCTTCACGTTTGCGGAAGCCATCCTCGCCTTCAATATCGAAAATCAAACTAATCGATGCACCGGTACGTTTCTCAATTTCGGTATCCGAATCAACAAAATCATACTTCAGCTTTCGCGCAAGATGGGACCCGATAGTTGTTTTACCAACCCCCATGGGGCCAACAAGAAAGATATTTTCAGACATTTTCGAAACTTCTTTTGCTTTTTAATGATTAAGGAATATCTGGCTAATTATGCCATATCTCTGGCTTACAGGCTGATTCATAATCAAGGCACAGCTTTGAAAGCATGCCTGGGCCTGGTGAAATTTGTAACGCAGAGTGTGAATCAGCCTGTAAGCCCCGAAGGGCAAGGCCTGAAGCAAATGATAACCCGAAAAGCATGTTTTAGGCAGAAAAAAAAGCACTGCGCCCAAAAGGCCACAGTGCTTGTATAGAAACCTGCTTAAACAGAGATTATCAGCTGCCGAGCAGACCAAACGATGGTGTTATTATTTTTGGTGTCAGGAATATCAATAATTCTGTCTTTTGATCAGTAATTGATTTATTACGGAATAGTACACCCAATACAGGCAGATCGCCCAGCAACGGCACCTTAGTCACATCTTCGCCTGTAGCTTGCTGGTATATTCCACCGATCACCGCTGTTTCCCCATGGTCAAGCAAAATCTGCGTCTCGATCTCTTTGGTGTCGATGGTAGGTTCAGTCGGAGAAACGAAACTGTCTTTGGTAATGAAAACATCCATGATAATTCTGTTATCCGGTGTGATATGAGGCGTCACCGTCAAGCCCAGAACTGCTTTCTTTGTGACTACGCTACCTACGCCCAGAACATTGGTGGTGAATATCCTTTCCTGACCTTGCTCGATGTGTGCTTCCATGTTGTTGGCTGTAATCAGTCGTGGACTGGAGATCAGTTTCCCCTTGCCCTCTGCCTGCAGTGCCGTTAGTTCAACACCAAGAACCTGGCCGTAGCCGTCGGCAAATTTTGCCAGGGTAAAGGCGACAGAACTTGCCAGAAAGTTACCCAGGCCTGCCGAGCCAAGGTCGACGTTCAGGCCGTCACCCGTTACTTCAATTTCTCCATTACCACCTGGGTCATTGAATGCATTATGCATGTTCACTGCACCCTCAAGGGAGCCGGAAGTTATCGCCTCACCAGCTGAATTATCACTATTGCCAAGGTTAAAGTTGCTGTTCAGATTCGTCAATCCAAGGCGTACACCCAAGGTTCTGCTATAACCGTCTCTGGCTTCAACAATACGTGTCTCGATCAATACCTGCTTAACAGGCTGGTCAAGCTTACTGATCAGCTTCTTAACTTCCTTGATTTTTGACGGCGTATCCTGAATAAGCAATGTATTCGTACGACTATCGACAGTGACGCTGCCGCGTTCGGACAGCAAGCTGTTTGATTCTGTTGGTATTTCATTTACTGAAACAGAAGAAAATGGATTCCCCTGGGTATTCTGCGAAAAGGGACCATCAATTGCCTTGATCGATTTCAGCAATTTGGCAATATCCTCAGCCGATGCATAATTTATCTCTATCAGCTCCGAAATGAGTGGCTCAAGTTCGCGAGTTTTCTTTAAAGCTTCCAGTTCAGCCTTTTCTCGTGCGGCGATCTCTTTTGCCGGAGCAATCCAGACCACATTCCCTTTCTCACGTTTCGCCAGCCCTTTGGTCTTCAGTATTAGATCCAGCGCCTGATCCCAGGGTACATCCTGCAAACGCAAGGTTAAACTGCCCTTTACAGTATCACTGGTCACAATATTCAGGCCGGTAAAATCTGCAATCACCTGTAGAGATGAACGCACATCAATTTTCTGGAAATTTAGCGAAAGCCGCTCGCCAGAGTAGCCGAATTCATCTTCCTCCTTTTGCTCTTGCTGTGTCAATGGGCGCACACTGACAGTAAATGTATTACCGGTCTGATAGGCAATTTGCTCATACTGACCATTGACGGATATGACCATCCTGGTCCCCTTCCCTTCCCTGAATGTATCTATGAACTGGATAGGAGTAGCAAAATCTATAACGTCAAGACGACGTTCCAGATCTTCGTGGAGTGCTGTTTTACTAAAATCAATAATAACCTGGCCTTTCTCGTCATCAATATCAATACCGACTTCCGGATCGGACAGACTAACAGTTATATTCCCCTCTCCCTGTGGGCCACGTCTAAAATCTACACTCTCAATCTTGTGCGCCCTGTCCCCTGCGCTACTTGAGAATGTCACATGCTTTGCCGCAGCCCCGGATGCTGACTTAACTGCATCAGGATCAAGTATCAATGTTAGGCCACTATCTGTTATTTCAGTCTGATAGGTAGCATTCCGGTCAAGATTTAGAATTACCCGGGTACGATCAGCAACTTCTACAGCATTTATACTGTGCAGAACGCCTTCGCTTGCAGATAAACTAGTCTTACCAAGACCATTTCGGGTACTAAAAAAATCCATGGCAATTCTGGATGGATTCTTAGTCACAAATATGGCAGGTTCATCTGGCCGCGCATCCATTTCAATGTTTACCTGAATGCGTCCGCCGCTAATTCTGCTAAAAGTGATTTGTTTAATACTGTTAGCCACTTCATCGCCGGCAGGCATTACTTTCGCAGGTTCAACTTTCGCAGGTTCAACTGTGACGGCTGCAGCACCAGTAATGTCTGAGGTCATCGCCAGCGGGATAACAGTGGGGCCGGATTTGGCAATAGGTGCTGTGCTGACTGCCGGCTCAGTACTGATCCGGTAGCCGCCGGGTACCGAGATAACACTTATATGGGCAGGAATACTGGTAACCAGGTCGATTTGCACAGACTTGTTGTCTTTCACCGCCTCGACAGACTTAACCAGCCCTTTTCCCGACAGTGGTTTTAAATCTACAACCATACTTGTGGCAGGGAAACTGACGCGTAGTCGTTTACCTCCATCAAGTTCAGAGGTTCTCACCTGCACCTTTTCATCGACGACTGCTATCACAGCGTCTTCGCCTAGTGAGGATTTCCAGTGCAGGGCTGACAGTTCAGCCGCCTCAGCACCTGATGTAAATAGTAGCCCTGCGAGAACAACTGCAGTGCCGGTTTGATTTATATGTTTCATATGCGATGTCATTTTCATTGTCATACTCTCTTAAAGTATCAACTTATTGGTCAACTTTAATACTTGCATCACGCCCAACCCATGTTCCGGCTGAATTTAATACCTGCTCTTTTACTACAATTTCATTTTCGTCTATGCTAACTATCTTTCCGTAATTCTGACCAAGGTAATTGCCAACTACCGCGGTCTGCACTGCACCTTCAGGAGTTTTTATAATTACCCGCTGCTCATCCACTCTGAACAATGTCCCAACCATAACCAAAGAATCAAGTGGATAATTTTCCAGTGGCTCTCGCCGACGATTCGTATCAGGCCCCGCACCTGAGCGTGCTGAAACTACGCGCCTGGGTTTCAAATTTTCTACATTAAAGGGTTCATCAAATTCCTGAGCACTATATGCATAGGGTTCTACCGGTTTAATATTAGGCAAGGGTTCAATTTCTTTTGCCTTCATCTTATTTGAGTTTGCTACAAACTGTTGGAGGTTCTCTTTCTCATTCTGC
>JAUWVE010000096.1 GCA_030617565.1 Gammaproteobacteria bacterium
TCCCGGTACATCACGTACGCCAACCTGACGAACCCACTCTCTTTCCTGCAGGGTTCGTATAATATCGGTACTGACAGCGACACCGCGTATTTCTTCGATTTCTCCACGCGTGACCGGCTGCCTGTAGGCAATGATGGCCAGGGTTTCGAGCATGGCACGAGAGTAACGCGGCAACCTGCCGGAACTTAAACGGACCAGCCAGGGGGAGTATTCTTCACGGGTTTGCAGACGATACCCCTTATCGATACGCCTGAGTTCAAAACCACGTTTTGCATAATCCTGTTCCAGCTCAAGCAATAGTTCTTTTACTGTTGCACGCTCCGGCTTTGTCGCATCGGTAAACATTCCAAGTATGCGCTCAACAGTAATCGGCTCTCCACTGATCATGATTGCCGCTTCGATAATATTTTTCAGCTCGTCAGGCTGATCCGAGCTAAACCTCGATTCATTATTAACGCCCATAGCATTATTTGTATCCATCATTAGTACTCTTTCAACGTGATATTGCCGGGTTCAGTTGGTCTGTCAGTGTTCAGGGCAAGGCGCGCCTCGAAGCGAATGGCCATAGTCCTTTGCAAGATGCGGAACGCGGTCATGGACGCTGACAGGCCAATCCTTTGGACGCTCCTGTGGTGTCCCGCAGCGGCGTTGCGGTGCTTGACAAGGACTGGGCCATTGCCCGCGCACCGCGCCTTGCCGCGAAACACCACAGGAACGCTGAACCCGGCAATATCACGTTGAAAGAGCACTAGGCCGCTGCTTTCAAATGTATCGGTGCAAACTGTTCATTCTGAACGATCACTAACAAATGTTCCTTTAATAATTCCAGGATGGCCATAAAGGTAACAACCAGGCCCATTTTTCCCTCCTCCTTTTCGAATAAAGATTCGAAAGGAATGAAGTCTCTGTTATTGACCCGGTCAAGAACCATGCTCATGCGCTCCCTGATCGACAAAGTCTCACGAGTTATATTAAAACTTTTCTTCTCATCGACCCGTTTCATTACCTGGGCAAAGGCCATCAGTAAATCATGAATTTCAACATGCGGGTCATTCCTTTGCGGCTTTACATGGTCTCGTACAGGATTTGACAGATATATATCCCGCCCCAGCCGCGGTAAGTTTTCAATATCCAGTGCCGCCTGCCGGTAACGCTCATATTCCTGCAGTCGGCGAACCAGCATGGCACGAGGATCATCCTCATCCTCGTCTTCAGGTTCCGGACGTGGTAGCAACATACGAGATTTTATCTCAGCCAGCATAGCGGCCATGACCATATACTCGGCAGCAAGATCCAGGTTCATCATCTGCATTAATTCGATATAGCCCATGTACTGGCGGGTAATTTCAGCCACTGGAATGTCCAGAATATCCAGGTTCTGCTTGCGGATCAGATACAGCAATAAGTCCAGCGGGCCTTCGAAAGTATCAAGAAAAACCTCCATCGCCTCAGGGGGAATATAAAGGTCTTTCGGTGGTTCGGTCACAATTTCACCACGCACCATGGCGAAAGGCATTTCTTCCTGGATACTTTCCTGTGTCATTGAATATCCTCCACTAATTCCAGTCCAGACCCATATTCTCACGCACTTCACGCATAGTCTCTTCAGCAACTTCTCGTGCCCGCTCACAACCATCTGAAATGATATTCCGCACCAGGCTGGGGTCATTAACATACGGTTTAGCCCGTTCGCTCAACTCAGCCTGTTCTTTTAACAAAGCATCGATTAGTGGCTTTTTACAATCCAGACAACCTATGCCAGCAGTGGTACAGCCCTCTTCTACCCAGCTGCGAACTTCATCGTTGGAGTAGATCAGGTGGAACTGCCAAACCGGACATTTGCCGGGTTCACCGGGATCGGTGCGGCGTATGCGTGCCGGATCTGTTGGCATGGCCCGCAGGGTTTTTTCCAGCTGGACAGGATCATCGCGCAGCTTGATGGTGTTGTTATAGGATTTTGACATCTTCTGTCCATCCAGGCCGGGCACCCTGGAGGCCTCCGTCAGTATGGCTTCGGGCTCTACAAGAATCACACGACCTCCACCTTCCAGGTAACCAAACAGGCGTTCCTTGTCACCCAGCGTTAGGTTCTTCTGATCATCCAGCAGGGCACGTGCACGTGCCAGCGCCTCATGATCACCCTGCTCAGTATAGGCAGTACGTAAACTTCGATACATTTTTGCCGGTTTCTTACCCATCTTGATAATCGCCGCTTCGGCTTTTTCTTCAAAACCGGGTTCCCGCCCATATAAATGGTTAAAGCGACGAGCGACTTCCCGGGTTAACTCTATATGCGGCACCTGATCCTCACCAACCGGCACCAGGCTAGCGTGGTAGATCAGAATATCAGCCGCCTGCAGCAAGGGATATCCGAGAAAACCCAGCGTGGCCAGATCACGTTCACGCAATTTCTCCTGCTGATCCTTGAAACTTGGCACCCGTTCCAGCCGGCCCAACGGCATAAACATGGAAAATAACAATGATAATTCAGCATGTTCCGGCACCCGCGACTGAATAAATAGCGTCGCATTACCGGGATCGATGCCCGCCGCCAGCCAGTCAATCACCATATCCTGAATATTCTCAGAGATGACATGCGGCTCTTCATAATGGGTAGTCATGGCATGCCAGTCTGCGACAAAGAAAAAGCAGTCTTACTCATGTTGCAGACTCACCCAGTTTTTCAGCACACCATGATAATGCCCAAGGTGCAGTCGACCGGTGGGACGCATGCCGGAAACCACTCTTTCCGGTCTGCCAGAAGTAGTTATCAATCTAGACTCCGTATCAGGTTATATATTGCACCAGCCCGAAGACCGGAATAGAGAACAATGATGCCATAAAAGAAAGAAAGGCAGTAAGGGGTAAAAGTAGAATCTTTCCCAGTATGCCCGTTGCCAGCAGGCCTAGCATTATAAATAGACCATAGGGTTCCAGCTTGCTGTAGGATCTTGCCAGCGGCAGCGGCAGTAATCCAACTGCCACCCTGCCGCCATCCAGCGGCGGTACAGGTATCAGGTTGATCAGCATCAGAATGGCGTTGATGTAAAGCCCCGCGACAGACATAAACAATAGCGGCAAGGCGGCATAGCCCGGCAAATACTGTGCGATCAGGCCAACCAGCCCCCAGATAAATGCCATCAGCAAATTCGCTCCTGGGCCTGCCAGTGCAACATAGACCATGTCCCGTTTGGGGTGTCTCAGATTAGCAAAGTTGACCGGCACAGGTTTTGCCCAGCCGAACAGAAAACCACCCATCACCAATAATAATCCCGGAACCAGCACGGTACCAACCGGGTCTATATGTTTAATAGGATTCAGCGTCAGACGTCCTGCCATCTTTGCCGTACTATCCCCGAAATAAAGCGCCACCCAACCATGCGCCACCTCATGAACAGTGATAGCAAACAGCACGGGAACAGCCCAGGTGATAATCTTTTGAATTAATGAGAGTTCTTGCATGAGCGGATTATAGCCGGTTTCAGATTAAATGAATGCATTACAGTTTACGGTTTACGTAAAACATAAAACCACTGCTGTCCCATAAAAAGAATCTAATTCACCCTGCAGCGGATCGCACACAAAAAAGCTGTTAGCCGCTTATCGAAGATTGTGGGAGGCCCGCCCTCAGGGCGAATTGTCAGGGAAATACAAGGCTCTATCGCCGCGAGGGCGCGCCTCCCACAAATATAAAATACTTCCGATATGCCGACACTGTTCGGTTTCATTTTCATGTCGAGAATGATTAATTCCTTTCTCTTTCTATATTCAGCAATATTTTGAGACGATATGTGATGTTTTTTATGGGACAGCAGTGACATAAACCTAACACGTAAAACTGTTTTTATCATTCAAATGGTTCCGGGTCCCCTTTCCCCCGTCTGATGACCTCCGGAGTACCACTGACCATATCAACCACTGTCGTTGCTTCCAGGCCACAGTAACCACCATCGATAACCAGATCTACCTGGTGCTCCAGCTGCACGCGGATTTCATGAGGGTCACTTAGTGGCTGCTCTTCATCAGGCAGAATCAAGGTGCTGCTCATTAAAGGCTGGTTCAGCTGCTCAAGCAGGGCCAGGGTAATATTGTTATCCGGCACACGGAGGCCGATAGTCTTACGTTTGGGGTTCTGCAGGCGGCGAGGCACTTCACCCGTTGCTTTCAGAATGAAGGTGTAGGCTCCGGGGGTATAGTGCTTTAATAATCGATAAACGGTATTTTCAACTTTTGCATAGGTCGACAGCTCGGATAAGTCTCGGCAGACCAGGGTGAAATTATGTTTGGTATCTACCCTCCGGATAGAGCGAATTCTGTCCAGTGCCTGTTTGTCACCAATGTGGCAACCTAGCGCATAACTGGAGTCAGTTGGATAAGCAATGACACCCCCCTGGTTCAAAATCTCTACGGCCTGATGAATCAGGCGCTGTTGAGGATTTTCAGGATGGATTTCGAAATATTGGGCCATATTTTATGTGTGTGCCTATAAGCAGACGTAAGAATCATCTATCTTTTCATTATAACTGATATGACATTGGAATTGCTCGAACACAGTGACGATGCGACAATGTGACGCTCATTTTTTTATCCGAGCGAACTAATGTATTACACAATAATTGGGACTGATGTCCCGGAAAGCCTGGATCGACGCTTATCGGTGCGACAGGAACACCTGGCACGACTTGAACAATTACAAAATGAAGGACGTCTGCTCACTGCCGGCCCCTTCCCGGGCATTGATTCGGAAGACCCCGGCCCGGCAGGCTTTAGCGGCAGTCTGATTGTTGCTGAGTTCAATTCATTATCTGAAGCACAGCAATGGGCAGACAGCGATCCCTACATCAAAGCGGGTGTTTATGACAGCGTTTCTGTAAAACCCTACAAAAAGGTCTTCCCACGATGAATCGAGTAGAGATGATTCGTGAAAAACTTACTGCATCCCTGTCACCGGATAGCCTGGAAATAATTGACCGTTCGCAAGAACATGCCGGGCATGAAGGCGCAAAAGCGGGTGGTGGCCACTTTGATATAATCATTGTCACGGAAGTCTTTAATGACATGAATACCGTACAACGTCACCGGGCTATCTATGATGCCCTCGGCGATGCCATGAAATCTGAAATTCATGCCCTGAGTATCAGGGCCTATACACCTGAGGAGTTTTAACAATGCTGGCGCCTGGCTGGGGTTTATTTCATTTTTATTCTTTTGCTTGAATTAACCTGAGTTTTTCACATTTCATGTGCGAGTTCTTTTCTTCTTTATTTTTTGTGCTACCACCTGGCTGATGGTTTCGTCCTTCATGGACGAGTTCATTTATGCACCACGCTTATCCGGCCCAGCCTTCCAGTGCTCGACAACCCAAAAGGGGATGAAAACCAGAGGAAAGAGGAAAGGGGAAAGGAAAATCAAAACCGGATTGTGCCTTCGTGATGTGATTAAATTTCTGTAGGTGCGAATTCATTCGCACAGATGTTATTGTCCGAATGAATTCGGACCTACAATGTTGCCACCGATCTTGCTTTTGATTTTGGTCTTGGTCTTAAAATCCCGTTCAGGCTTGCCGAGAAGCGCAGGACGAGCTGGAGATTTCGGGGTGTGTTGTTTGAGCGTAGCGAGTTTCACACCCCGCCAGCTCATTCGAGCATCGCAGGGAACCCGAAGGGCAAGCATGCGGGTGTCTTTTCTTTTGGTGACTTTTCTTTGGACAAGCAAAGAAAAGTTACTCGTCCATGAAGGACGAAAAAAGTTAGATTAATTCAAGCAAAAGAATAAAAAAAGAACGCGCACATATAACGGTGAAAGATTCAGCCGTGCGCCAGCACACAAATAATTAATTTACTGTCCGCATAAAAATAGTCTTCAACATATTCTCTTTCTTCCATTCATCTATGCTGGTAGGAGGCTGAATATAATAACCCTGGGCAAAGTGAACACCTATATCCCGAAGCATTTCAAGCAATGT
>JAUWVE010000144.1 GCA_030617565.1 Gammaproteobacteria bacterium
AAATTGCGAAACTCGCAGAACTCGCGTACGGCATCTATCAGACCACTGCGCAGGCCATTACTATGGGTGCCTCCCAGCGAGGTAGGAATGAGGTTCACATAACTTTCGGTAACAAGGTCCCCCGCTTCCGGCAGCCAGGCGACGACCCACTCGACCTCCTTATCATCGTCGCTGAATTTGCCTGAAAAGAGTTCTGCCGGCACCAGCGGTATATCACCCAGCTCATCCAGCAGATAATCACGCAGGCCATCTTCATACAACCAGCTTTCATTCTGCTCAGGGTCTGCTTCCAGCATCAAGCTGATTTTCAAACCAGGACTGAGCACTGCCTTTGCACGCAGCACATGCTTCAGTTGACGCACGCTGAATTTTACCGAATCGAAAAACTGGGCATCCGGCCAGAAATGAATCAGGGTACCGGAATTTCTCTTACCAACCTTGCCTATTTGTTCCAGTTCAGATTGTTTATGGCCATCAGCAAAGAACTGCTGGTATTCAATGCCGTCGCGCCGAATGCGTACCTCCAGCTTGCTGGACAGGGCATTCACGACGGACACACCAACACCATGCAGACCGCCAGAGAAGCGATAATTCTTATTGGAAAACTTGCCGCCTGCATGCAGGCGGGTAAGTATCACTTCTACTCCGGACACTCCCTCACGTTTGTGCATATCAACCGGCATGCCACGACCATTATCAGCCACCGAAACAGACCCGTCACGCAGCAGAACGATACGAATCTCGCTGCAAAATCCCGCAATGGCTTCATCGACGCTGTTATCAACCACCTCCTGTATAAGATGGTTGGGACGCTCTGTCTGGGTATACATGCCCGGGCGCTTGCGTACCGGTTCAAGCCCTGTGAGCACCTCAATACTGGAGGCATCGTAGGCACTACTCATTCGTCGCCTCGATATTTATAGGACACCTCTATACTTGCTACTGTTTATAATTGTCTCAATCCTGATTCTTATACGGTTTCAAACTTCTCATTCTGTTCAGAATTTTGTCCCTGCTCGCTGCATAGGCCATATAGCCACAGAGATAATTATCGATCAGAGTCGTCCGATATCGACTATTGCCTTCATCTATCACGGGCCTCCAAATCTGCTCATCAAATGGCTGTATGGGGCCTTCCGAGCCAGCATAACCAAACGCCATATAACGTTTGTAACCACAATCAAAACCTTCATAGGTGACTGTTCGAGCACCGTAAGGGGAAATTACTACCGTTACCAGACGGGCGATATTATCTTTTTTACTCGATGTAATTGATGAAATATCCACGTAGAATGCAGATTTCGACTTGCGTATCTTAAGTTTCCTGAGGTTGCTATCACGAGGATATTCAGGCATGCCATCAATCGTCAGCTTCTGTGGCTGCTTGTTTACGCCTTTACGCGGAATATGCGGCTCTTGTTCAATATCACCATAAACAGGCTCAGGCTGCTCAGCCTGCAATGTCATGGGTAGAAAGCAGATCAGTGCAATGATAAGGATTCTCAATATTCTTCTCTCGGCTTCTGCAAGTCGTTTATTATACATGTGATAGCAATAGTTTTACCGGATATCAGGGTAAAAATGAAAGAAAATCAGGCCTATATAGAAATACATATTGACCTGAACCCCGGCCTCCGATAGTTTGCCACTCCGGTCTCTATTTAGACACTTATTTACGGAATGCCTATCATGCCTGCAAAAAAATCCAGTCCACCCGATTTCGAAACAGCAATGCAAGAACTCGAACAGATTGTAGAAAGCATGGAAAATGACCAGCTGACGCTGGACGAATCACTGCAGAAGTTTGAGCGCGGCGTAGAACTCAGCCGCATCTGCCAGGAAAACCTGAAAAGAGCCGAGCAGAAGGTCGAGCAGCTGGTAAAAAAGCATGGCGAACTGGTTATAGAGCCATTCAATGACGACCAGGAAGACACCTGACGTGCCGGCTCATGCCATTGAACAGCAGTTAATTCCCTACCGGGAGCGTCTCGAAACCTACCTTGATAAAGTTCTGCCGGCAGCTGACACAGTACCCGTCGTATTACACGAAGCCCTGCGCTATTCGACACTGAATGCCGGCAAGCGCCTGCGGGCCTGCCTGGTATACCTGACCGGTGAAATGTTTGATACCGCGCCTGCTGCCCTCGATGCACCGGCGGCGGCAGTCGAATTAATTCATGCCTATTCCCTGGTACACGATGATTTGCCCTGCATGGACGATGATGATCTGCGGCGCGGCAAAGCAAGCTGTCACAGGGCCTATGATGAAGCGACCGCCATGCTGGTAGGTGATGCCCTGCAGTCACTGGCCTTTGAACTGCTTGGATCGATTGAATCAGCTGACAATACTGTATGCCCGCGCCTGATTCGCACACTGGCAAGAGCCGCAGGCTCTCAGGGCATGGTCGGCGGCCAGGCGCTGGATCTGGCAGCAGAAGGCAAAGCCCCTGATCTTTCATCCCTGCAACAGATTCATGCAATGAAAACAGCTGCACTTATAGAGGCCGCGGTACTTATGGGGGCACAGACCGCAGGTGTTACGGACAGCAGCCAGTTACAGCTGCTTTCAGACTATGCCAGGGCACTCGGTCTGGGGTTTCAGATCCATGATGATATCCTTGACGTAGTCAGTGATACGGAAACACTGGGTAAACAGGCCGGTGCAGATGAGATCAACAGCAAGGCCACCTACCCCGCCCTGATCGGCCTGGCTGCCGCCAGGAAGGCTGCAAATGACGCCTGTTTACAGGCAGAGAATGCCCTGTCAATGTTGCCAATGGACACACAAAGACTACAGATGTTGGCTGACTACGCTATAAATCGAATATACTAGGCGAATGGCTACCGACATCCCTATTAATCATGATGATCACACGGGTCACGATTTGCTGGACACTGAGTCAGACTTGCTTCCACTGATTGACTCTCCGGAGGACCTTCGGCGACTCGATGCAAAAGATTTGCCGCGTGTAGCAACAGAGCTACGCCAGTTTCTTATAGAATCCGTTTCAAGAACAGGCGGCCACCTGTCCGCCGGGCTCGGTACCGTAGAACTCACCATTGCCCTGCACTACGTATTTAACACACCTGTTGATCGCCTGGTGTGGGATGTTGGCCATCAGACCTACCCGCACAAGATTCTCACAGGCCGACGTAATGATATGGCGACATTACGACAAAAAGGCGGCCTGTGCGGCTTTACGCGCCGAGAAGAAAGTGAATATGACACCTTTGGTGTAGGACATTCCAGTACATCGATCAGCGCTGCGCTGGGCATGGCGGTGGCGGCGGCGACAAAGAAGGAAGAGCATGATGTGGTCGCCATCATTGGTGACGGCGCTATGGGTGCAGGCATGGCCTTTGAAGCACTGAATTGTGGCGGAGAAATAGATGCCAATCTGCTGGTCATCCTGAATGACAATGAAATGTCGATTTCAGCTAATGTTGGCGGTCTGTCCAATCACCTGGCCCGCATGATGTCAGGTCGCGTCTACAGTTCTGCACGGGAAGGCAGTAAAAGCATACTTAGTCGTATGGGGCCTTTGTGGAACTTCGCTAAACGCAGTGAGGAACACATGAAAGGCATGATTATGCCAGGAACCCTGTTTGAGGAACTGGGGTTCAATTACATCGGCCCGATAGATGGCCACGACATGAATACCCTGGTCAAAACCCTGCGCAACATGAAACATCTGAAAGGCCCGCGTTTCCTGCATGTGATCACTAAAAAAGGCAAGGGTTATGAACCAGCGGAAAATGATCCCTGCACATACCATGGCATGCCTCCTTTTGATATTGAAACTGGCAAGGCTGTCGGTAAACCCAGCTCAAAACCTGATTATTCCAGTGTATTTGGTCAATGGTTATGCGATATGGCTGAAGCTGACCCCAGGTTAATTGCAATTACTCCTGCGATGGGTGCGGGATCCGGCATGGACAAGTTTTCAGAACAGTATCCTGAGCGCTATTTTGATGTGGGTATCGCTGAACAACATGCGGTTACATTTGCTGCCGGCCTCGCTGCGGACGGTTTAAAGCCAGTG
>JAUWVE010000080.1 GCA_030617565.1 Gammaproteobacteria bacterium
ACAAACGATGTCCGTTTCAGAACGGAGAATGACTTTGAAATTCATGATATACGCGTCTGCATACAGGACAGTCGGGTATTGAATGATCCGCGACGACCAAAACTCTACAGCAGCCAGCAGTATTTTCGTTCAACAAAGGAAATGGCAGAACTGTTTGCGGATATACCGGAAGCGATAGAAAACACTTACCACATTGCCATGCGTTGCAATTGCCGGTTGACGCTGGGTAAAAACTTCATGCCGGAGTTTCCTGTTGCCGAAGGCCAGGACGTCAATCAGGTGCTCATTGATGATTCAAATGACGGGCTGAAAGAGATACTGAAAAAAGTTCCACAAGATGTAGACCGGGGGCCCTATCAGGAGCGTCTCGATATGGAGCTGGATGTCATCACAGGCATGGGCTTTCCCGGCTATTTCCTGATCGTTGCCGACTTTATTCGCTGGGCCAAGGATCACGATATACCTGTTGGACCGGGGCGTGGTTCCGGTGCCGGATCACTGGTGGCCTATTGCCTGGGGATTACCGAACTAGATCCAATTGAACATGGCCTGCTGTTCGAGCGCTTCCTGAATCCGGAACGTGTCTCGATGCCTGATTTCGATATCGATTTCTGTATGGATAAACGTGATCGGGTGATTGAGTATGTTACTCAGCACTATGGTGCCGACAAGGTCTCACAAATTATCACTTACGGCACCATGGCCGCGCGTGCAGTGGTACGGGATGTCGGGCGGGTGATGGATGTTGGTTTTGGCTTTGTCGACCAGCTGGCCAAGATGATTCCCGGAGAACCGGGGATGACCTTGACGAGGGCAATTGAATCAGAAAAAGAACTGCGTGAAAAAATTGAACAGGATGATGATGTACGTGAATTAATCTCCCGTGCACGATCGCTGGAAGGGATGGCCAGAAATGCCGGCAAGCATGCCGGTGGTGTGGTCATCGCACCCACGGCATTGACCGACTTTACTGCCCTGTATTGTGAACAGGGTGTCACCCAGATGGTGACCCACCTGGATATGAAAGATGTAGAAGCGGTAGGCCTGGTGAAGTTTGATTTCCTGGGTCTGCGGACACTGACTATCATCGATAACGCCTTGAAAACGGTAAACCGCTTGCGTGAAAAAAATTCGCAGCCGCTGATGACACTGGAAGATATTGACCTCAGCGATAAAAAAACATTCAAGTTGATTCGGGCCTGCGGGACTACGGCTGTTTTCCAGCTCGAATCCAGTGGCATGAAAGATGTTATCAAGAAGCTGCAGCCAGATAACTTTGACGATATGGTTGCGGTGGTTGCCTTATACCGTCCAGGGCCGCTGGGTTCGGGCATGGTTGATACCTTCATAGAACGTAAGCACGGGCGTGAAAAAATTATCTATCCACATCCGTTGCTGGAAGAAATACTCAAACCTACCTACGGCGTGATTGTTTACCAGGAACAGGTAATGCAGATCGCCCAGGTACTTGCCTCGTTCACTTTAGGTGCGGCGGATATGCTGCGTCGTGCGATGGGTAAGAAGATCGCAGAAGAAATGGCGAAACAGCGCGAGAATTTCCGTGCCGGCGCTGAAAAAAATGGTATTGATACCAAACAGGCAGACAGTATCTTCGATTTGATGGAGGAATTCGCCAAGTACGGCTTCAATAAATCACATTCCGCCGCCTACGCGCTGGTTTCATTCCAGACCGCCTGGTTCAAAGCGCATTACCCGGCGATGTTCCTGGCCTCAACCTTGTCGGCGGATATGGAAAAAACCGAAAAAGTCGTTACATTAATAGCCGAATGCCGGGACATGGAGTTAACGGTACAGCCACCGGATGTGAATAGCTCCGGTTATTCCTTCGAGGCAAGCTCAGAGGATACGATTGTCTATGGTCTTGGTGCGATCAAGGGCATAGGGCAGGCGGCGATAGAAGAAATAACGCGTGCGCGGGAAGAAAAAGGCCAGTTCAGTGACCTGTATGATTTTTGTCGTGCACTGGATTTGAAGAAAGTGAACCAGCGTACTTTAGAGACGCTGATAGGTGCGGGTGCGCTGGATCAAATGGGTGTACACCGTGCAGCCCTGATGGCGAACCTGGCCAATGCCATGTCCTTGTCGGGGCAGGAGCTTAGAAATCGTGCAGCAGGACAGGATGACTTATTTGGCGGCAGTGATGTACTGGATCTGGATATCGACTGGATAGAGGTTGCAGAATATTCAGAGGATGAACGCCTTAAAAGGGAAAAAAAGCATCTGGGGCTGTACCTGACCGGGCACCCGATGAATCAATATCACAGGGAACTGAGTAATTTTATCAGTTGCAGCTTGAGCGATGTTGAGTCGGCAGAGGGAAAGCAGGTAACGATAGCGGGTCTGATTATTGCCATGCGTACACGCAATACGCGTCGTGGTCGAATGGCAATTTTGACTCTGGATGACCAGTCTGCCTGGCTGGAAATCCCCATTTACTCAGAACTCTATGAAAGCAATAAACAATTATTACAGGAAGACAGGCTGGTCATCATCAGCGGCAAGGCTGGCTATGACGATTATACCGGCGGCACCCGGGTCACCGCAGAGCGTATTCATGACATGGATTCTGCCCGCGAGACATTTGCTACCGACCTGCGTATTACCTTGAAAAAGAAAGTAGAAGACGCTGTTGAAAGTCTGCAGGTCGCATTGCAGCCGGTAAAAGGTGGTTCCACACCAGTCATTATTGATTATATGAATGAAGAGGCCAGAGCCAGCATCCACCTGCCGCGTGAATGGTGTGTACACCCCTCAGCCAGGTTGCTGGATGAATTAAATAAACTCAACGTCGTCAGTAAGGCCGTATGTGAATACAATGCTGCCGGGGCGCGTATGAATTGAGCGCTGCCCTTTATCCTTAGATCGGTATAGCGTTATACTTCCACCCGACTATTTATCTTTACTGCTGGAACTATAGATGAACCTCAACTTTCTCGATTTCGAGCAACCTATTGCCGAACTTGAAGCCAAGATAGACGAATTGCGTCATGTTGGCATCACCAGCGATGTCAGTCTGACCGATGAAGTGGCGCGTCTGCACAGTAAGAGCATCAAACTGACAGAATCGATATTTTCTTCATTGACACCGTGGCAGGTGTCGCAGCTTGCCCGTCATCCTCAGCGTCCCTACACGCTTGAATATATCGACAGGGTATTTACAGATTTTCAGGAATTACATGGCGATCGTATGTTTTCTGATGATCCTGCAATAGTTGGTGGCCTGGCGCGTCTGGAAGGACGTCCGGTAATGGTGATTGGGCATCAGAAAGGGCGTGATACGAAGGAAAAGGTGTACCGGAACTTTGGTATGCCAAGACCCGAGGGATATCGCAAAGCGATGAGATTGATGGAGATGGCAGAGCGTTTCCATCTGCCGCTGTTGACTTTTATAGACACCCCCGGTGCCTACCCAGGTGTTGATGCAGAAAAACGGGGTCAGAGCGAGGCCATTGCGCGCAATTTGTTTGTTATGTCTGATTTGAAAACCCCCATTATTTCGACGGTGATTGGTGAAGGGGGGTCGGGTGGTGCGCTGGCAATCGGCGTTTGTGACCGGCTTTTGATGTTTCAATATTCGACCTATTCGGTAATTTCACCGGAAGGCTGTTCAACTATCCTGTGGAAGAGCGCCGATAATGCCGCAGATGCCGCAGATGTGATGGGATTGACAGCGCAACGACTGCAGGAGCTGAGCCTGATTGATGAGATCATCGAGGAGCCGTTGGGTGGGGCGCACCGTGATGCTGACCTGGCCGCTGATAATCTACGCAAGGCGCTGGTGAAAAATCTCGATGCCCTGGATGCGATGACGATACCTGAGCTGCAGGAGAAACGTTATCACCGCTTACGCCAGTACGGTGTCGATAATTTCCAGGAATAGCGCCGCAGCCAGGCGATAAATGTCTGTGCCTGCTAATTTCTCTGCCGTCAGCCTCAGGCAGGTTCTGCATGATCAGCTTTCTGTAAACAAGAACAGTGCTGTCTACGTTGCCTTTAGCGGCGGTCTGGATTCGCATGTTCTATTACATGTGCTTTCCAGCCTGGCATCTGATTACCCATTCTCGCTTAAAGCCATCCACATTGATCATTCTCTGCAGGGGCAATCAGCCGCCTGGGCAGACCATTGTCAGCAGGTGTGTGATGGCTTGTCTGTGCCGCTTACTACCAGAACGCTTAACATATATCAGAATAAGGGTGAGAGCATTGAGGCGGCGGCCAGAGATGCGCGCTATGCTGCATTGGCTGAGTGTCTGCCGGAAGGCGGTTTGTGCATGACTGCTCAGCACAGGAATGATCAGACCGAAACGCTATTGCTGCAGTTGTTGCGCGGTGCAGGGGTGCATGGGCTGGCGGCAATGCCTGCCAGTAAAAACTTTTCTACGGGTCGATTGTTGAGGCCGCTATTGGCTTTTACGCGTGATGACCTGCTGGATTATGCCAACAGACACAAGCTGGTCTGGATAGAAGACCCGAGTAATCAGGACAGTAGATTCGATAGAAACTTTCTGCGCAATGAAGTATTGCCTGTTTTACGAGGGCGATGGCCGGGGATGGATAAAAGTCTATCGCGCAGTGCGCGTCACGCGGCCTCGGCGGCGACTATGCTGGATGAAATGGCCAGCTCAGATCTACTTTATTGCGAGGTCGCCAGTAACCATTTTTTCCCTCCATGCATTGCCTGTCTGAATGCCGAGTTACTGGCCGGGCTGTCACCCACACACCGTGCAAATGCGCTGCGCTACTGGGTACGGATGAATGGCTTTGCGGTACCCGGCGATGAGCGGATTCAAACCCTGATCCAGTTACTTGAGGAATCATCAGCTAAGGGCAGTGTGAACTGGTCTGGGGGTGAAATCAGACTGGATAACAAAATGCTATGGTTATGTGATAAGTCCGATGACGGCCACCCGGCTATCGATGGATTTCTAGACTGGGTTCTGCCTGCGCCTCTACAGTTTCAGAATTTCCAGCTACAGGCAACAAAGGTGAGGGGAGAGGGGCTGGCAATATCCTTGCTCGAAGATTTTGCCTTACGGGTTGGCTTTCGCGCAGGAGGTGAACAGTGTCGTATGCCTGGTGATCACGGCAGCAAGCCACTGAAGACGCTATTCCAGGATCTTTCCATACCCTCATGGGTACGTGGCGGCGTACCGCTGGTTTTTCTCGATGACGAGCTGATCGCCGTGTCATCGTTCTGGAGCAACCCCCATTACTTGCCCGCCCCGGACGAAGAGGGCTACGTATTCTCGGTTCACCATATAGGGCTTGATGACCAAAAATAGCACCAAAATCAAAATCTCTCACCACAGAGGACACGGAGGGCACAGAGGTTTTTATGTTGGCATATTCCTGATCAAATATTGGAGTTGAAGCAGAAACTCAGTGATGCATTACATTTAGCAGCACTGCTGTCCCATAAATATAGAATGTAAGTCAGTTAAGTTATTGCAGAAACAAGCAAAAGGCTTTAAAGAAGGAATAGAGGCATGAATTTTCAAATTATTACTCAAGGCCATTCCTTCTCCCCTTGAGGGAGAAGGCCAGGATGAGGGGGCTGATAAATCAGCCCCTTACCTACTCGGTTTCCCTCACCCTAACCCTCTCCCAAAGGGAGAGGGGATTTTATGGGACAGCAATGATTTAGCAGATAATATTCTTTTCCTCCGTGTCCTCTGTGTCCTCTGTGGTAAAAAAAAGACTTTGAACTTGAAACTAATGTTCTGATTGTGAAGTGTGGGCGGCTTTGGTATGCTTTTCTCCCGTTCGGGGAACAGTCCCCGCACACTAACTCCTGAACGGTGAAATGACGAAATTTATCTTTATTACTGGTGGTGTTGTTTCCTCTCTGGGTAAAGGCATCGCTGCAGCATCCCTGGCTGCCATCCTCGAAGCCCGCAACCTTAAAGTCACCATGCTGAAGCTGGATCCGTATATCAACGTTGATCCCGGCACTATGAGTCCTTTCCAGCACGGTGAAGTATTTGTCACTGTCGATGGTGCAGAAACAGATCTTGACCTCGGTCACTATGAACGCTTTATTCGTACAACAATGACCCGCAAGAACAATTTCACCTCCGGGCGAGTGTATGAACGGGTTATCAGCAAAGAGCGTAAAGGTGATTATCTTGGTGGAACGGTTCAGGTCATTCCGCATATTACCGATGAGATCAAGCTTCTGGTCGAGCAGGGCGCTGAAGGGGCTGATATTGCCCTGGTCGAAATAGGCGGAACCGTTGGTGATATCGAGTCACTGCCATTTCTGGAAGCTATTCGTCAGATGGGTATTGAAAAAGGCCGTGAAAATGTGGCCTATATACATTTGACCCTGGTGCCCTGGATTGCGGCTGCAGGCGAGTTAAAAAGTAAGCCTACACAGCATTCGGTAAAAGAATTGCGCAGTATCGGTATCCAGCCGGATGTCCTGATCTGCCGAAGTGAACGGGAAATTCCAGATAACATGCGGAAAAAAATCGCCCTGTTTACCAATGTTGCTGTTGATGCAGTCATATCAGCCTATGATGTTGACAGTATTTACAAGATTCCATTATCACTGCACCAGCAGAATCTGGATGCAATTATTGCACGCCAGTTTAATCTGGATGTGCCTGATGCTGATCTTTCAGAATGGGACCAGGTGGTTTACAACCTTGAACACCCTGAGTCGTCTGTAACGATAGGCATGGTGGGGAAATATGTCGATCTTACGGAGTCTTATAAATCACTGTCCGAAGCCCTGATTCATGCCGGCATACATACTCGCACAAAGGTCAATATTCGCTATTTTGATGCGGAGGAGCTGGAGAAAAATGGCACAGACAGCCTTTCTTCAGTTGATGCAATTCTGGTGCCCGGTGGCTTTGGTTTACGCGGAATAGAAGGGAAGATTGCTGCCGTAAAATTTGCCCGTGAAAATAAAGTGCCCTATCTTGGCATTTGTCTGGGTATGCAGGCAGCAGTGATTGAATTTGCGCGCAACGTCGCAGGTATGAAGGATGCGCACAGCACTGAATTTAATCACGATACACCTTTTCCCGTGATCGCGATGATTACGGAATGGCAGGATGCAGACGGTACGGTTCAGGTAAGAGACAAGAGCAGCGATATGGGAGGCACCATGCGCCTTGGCGGCCAGGATTGTCTGATAAAGAAGGACAGTCTGATTCATGATTTATATCAA
>JAUWVE010000003.1 GCA_030617565.1 Gammaproteobacteria bacterium
CAAATGCAACCTTGTTCTCCGCACCAATATTCAGCAACGTGAAATGAAGTTCATCGACAGGACTGACCAGACTATCCTCGATCGCAAAAGGGATCGCAGCCATCAATTTCTGACGGTTCCTGACCGGCATTACCATAGTCCGCGTAATGACCTGCTCACCCGGCACCACTGCCACACAGCGCTGGCCTGCGGAGGGCAGGTCTGACAGCGAGTCGACTTCGCCCGAATCATGGATGCCTTTGCTATCGAGGCTTACCCATTGATGGGGGGGGGTTATTGTGAAATATAAAGTCAATGTCTCAGGTCTTAGGTCTTAGGTCTTAGGTCTTGGGTCTTAGGTCTTAGGTCTTGGGTCTTGGGTCTTAGGTCTTGGGTCTGTAGTGGTCCAGTAATTCTGTACCAACCGTTAGGTCTTTTTACGCGATTTTCTTTTCCGCCTGGATGGGCGTTAAGTAATCATTGTAACTGTGTACCCGGTCTGAGTTGTAATATTTGATGTATCGCATGATGTCTTGTTCCGCCTTGTTGAAGGATGAATAGAATTTCTTAGGCATCCATTCCGACTTAAAACTTCTGAAGCATCGCTCCATGGGTGAATTATCCCAACAGTTTCCACGGCGGCTCATGCTCTGCTTTATCAGATAACGCCAAAGCTGTTGTTGAAAGACCCGGCTGGTGTAGTGGCACCCTTGATCTGAATGAAACATCAAACCTTTTGGCCTGCCTCGTAATTCAAACGCCACGCGTAATGCACGCGTCGTTAAGGCTGAATCAGGACTATTCGAACACGCCCAGCCAACGATACGACGTGCATATAAATCAATCACCAGTGCCAGATATAGCCATTGCGTACCGGACCAGACATAAGTGACATCACCACACCATACCTGATTGGGTTTCTCGACACTAAACTCCCGGTTTAAATGGTTCTCAGCGATATGTGAGGTTTTATCCGCTATTTTGTATCGATGCTTTCTACCCTGCTTGCTGGTGAGTCCGGCTTCCCGCATAAGGCTACGTGCTTGATGTCGACCAACGGCTTCGCCTTGCTGCTTAAGGGTGCCGGAGATCGTGCGACTGCCTGCCGATTCTCTACTGGCCTGGTGAATAGCAATGACCCTGGCCTTAAGCCGAGCACGCTTCGGGTTCACCTTATTCGCATGGCGGCGGTGATAATGGTAGCTGCTGCGTTTCATATCAAAGGCAGATAATAAATCGACTTGTTTATATTGCTCTCTCATATCATTGATCAATTTGAATGTTGATAGCCGTCCGATAGCAAGAGAGCTGAAGCCTTTTTTAATATCTCTTTCTCCAATTCCAGTTTCTTGATTCTAGCTTGCAGGGCCTGGATCTGCTGCTGGTCAGACGTCAGCGCCCGACTACCTTCAGGCGTCACGCCACTGCGTTCAGATGCCAGTTGTTTAACCCATCGACGCATGACAGTAGGGGTAACGTCGACAGCATCACAGGCTTCTAAAACCTTGTAACCTTGATCTAATACCAGACAGGCGGCCTCTTTCTTGAATTCAGCCGTAAATGTTCTTCGTTTATTCATTTCCTATACCTCTTGATTGGATTATATTAACTCCTATCGTTTGGTACAGTTTTATTAGACCACTACAGGTCGTAGGTCGTAGGTCGTAGGTCGTAGGTCGTAGGTCGTAGGTCAAAAAATAATAAGATCTACGACTTATGACTCAAGACTTTTTCACTTCCCCACTCAACAGCACTTCCTGCTTATCCAGTGACAGGTTGACAGCCGGGTCACTCTGAAACTTGCCAACTCCAATCAGCCACAAATCACTACGCGTGATGTAACAGTCATCTTCTTCCGTTCCGGTCATGCTTTCATAAACCCCTGGTGAATTAAAAAATGACAGGCAATCTGATTGATAGAGGTACCCTGAAAACTTAATAGCAGTTTAATTTCTAACATCCATTGTGAAGAATACGGCTCAGGTCATAAAAATAATACCTGACCATATTAATAAACTTTTTGACATATCCAATGTCGAAGCGTATAGATGTTAATACGATTAAGTCTCATTGAGAGACAGTCCACATAAATTTCTTATATGTGTTTTTAAGGAGGCAAGGCCATGAAAAGACATTACTTCATTAGTGATAGCCTGGATGAGCTGGATAGCATAGAGCAAAAACTGGAGAACAGGGGTGTACTACGGTCCCAAATCCATGTTCTAAGCAAAGACGATGCAGGCGTGGAAACGCATAAACACTTACACAATATTGAATCTGTGTTGAAGTTTGATGTTGTGCACGGCACCATGCTTGGAGCTATAACCGGGTTAGTCCTTGCCATTGTGACTCTGGCGATCGGTGAGTATACAAATCTCACCGCGACCTATACCTGGACGCCATTTATTTTTCTCGCTGTGGCCCTGTTCGGCTTCAGTACATGGTTTGGTGGCTACCACGGTATTCAGACACCTCATAAGGATTTCAAAATATTTGAAGGCGAGCTAGACGCAGGCAGACATGTATTTTTTGTTGACATCGACAAGGATCAGAAGAACATTCTGAAAGAAGTCGTCAGCGCCCATCCGAAACTAAGAAAAGCCGGTACCGGCACCTCAACACCACGCTGGGTAGTCCTTGGACAGGATAAGGTAGTAGATATTGCTACTCACACCTTCCCTTGAGTCTGAATATCAGAATGTGTATTGGAGCGAATTGTAAAAACAGTTCTGAGTAGGTTGGCGTTGAGCGTAGCGAAGCCCAACATGTGTTGATGAAAACACCCGTTGTCGGGCTTCATGCTTCAGCCCAGTCTACAAAAGAATATTGCAATCTATTTCCAGCTAACTATCGCTCTAAGCTGCCCTAAAACTTCCTCAATACTCGTGTTACGTATCGTTGCAACGAATGCTTTCAGATCAAAGGTATGATGGCCTTCATATACCACACCGACCTGTGGCATATCAGCTAGACCGGTATCACGCGCATGTTCAACAAATCCCTTGTTCCGCCAGAAGAATGCGCCGGGCATGGTGGTAGGTATTACCAGTACATAAAACAGTGCACGCCCGAGAATAGCTGCAGATAGTGCAGTGACCGACAGCAGCCCAAATACAAACGGGTCTGTAGCAGATGTAAAGACAATACCCGCAGCCAATAATAAACTTACCAGTAACAGGCCATTTCTTAACCAGTAAGAATATCCATAGGTAGTTATCTGTTCATAACAGGATGCAGCACCTTCATCGCCATTTTTCAGTAAATCATGGGCATGGAAAACCAGCGCAATCATTTCCAGTAATAATCCAGCTGCAATCACACTGGCCAACACAGTAGCCAGGTCTTTTGTCATTGCACCGGACAACAAAGCTGCCAGAGCTATCAATATTGGACCCAGGGTCAATCCCGTACTCAGAAAGCTTGCCCCGGTATGCCAGTGGTTCCAGAATGGCCTGGCTGGAATCCGATACAGCTTATACATAAAGTAGCCGCCTATCACTGCTCCTGCAAGTCCTATAAAACCAAACAGGCTGTTCATGAGTGATGCGAAATTACCTGAAAAAAGAGCAAAAAAGGTAAAGCCCGCGAGTCCGGTAAAGAACAGCGACACCCCGGCAATTTCACGACTGACCGGTGACCAGCGCAGGTTATAAAAGCCCCGATAAAAACGGTGCGGTTTACCCAGATGCATGTTCAGTTTAAATAGTCCAAAGCCCATTACAACAAGACTTATTCCCAATATCGGCATATATCCTTTGCTGGCAGTAAATATTGTTATGGGATCAACCATGCCCCATACACCAGCAAGCAGAAGCACAAAAGCACCCATTACGGCCTGAGCACAGAGGGTAAATGCTATGTGTGCATTTTCATGCGAGCCGAGTAACTTTTTCAGATTCCACTCACGCCTGAAACCATGTTTGGGGTCAACTGCAGGATTGAAAGCGCCATCGTTTTCTCTGCGGTGATATTTCAGGGCAGTACTATCTACCCTTTTCATATCACGCTGCGTCGTGCGTGTCTGTTGAAAGCGAATATTCGGATGAGTGATATCTGCGCGAGGAAAGCCTGGTATCTCACTTTTGGCCTGTGACCGGCCTTCCGGGATATTTTCGATCACACCAAAGTCGAGCGCATTGCCAAGACAAGCCGCAACACAGGAGGGTTTTAAGCCCACTTCCAGCCGGTCCACACACATGTTGCACTTTGATACCTGTCCCTTTACCGGATCAAGTTGAGGTGCGTTGTAAGGGCATACCCAGGTGCAATATCCACAACCAAAACAGATGTCAGGATCTTGCAGCACCGCACCATATTCAGCAAACTTGGTATAAGCCCGCGTCGGACAGCCCTTCAGACAGACCGGGTCATCGCAATGATTACAAGCCATGGATATATTGAGCCGTTGATAGTCAGGATATGTACCACCCTCGACAAAGCCGACCGAACGAAATGCAATATGTGCCGGATTATCATTCTTCTCACTGCAGGCCGCTTCACAGGCATGACAGGCGATACAGTTATCGGCATTAAAGAAAAAACCATGCTGCTTATATCGATTTGGGTTCTCGCCTACTTCAGCATCATTATTGATATTCAGACTACTGCCGAATAGCGCATCACCTTCCGTGACTATCTCGATAGGTTTGCCATAGCGATTTGATTCCTGGGATTCTTTATCCGTCAGAAGAGCATAATCAGGTTCGTTGTCACGTCTTGTATACATAAAGTTTTACGATTTACGATTTAGGATTTAGGATTTAGGTCTTACGTAATACATAACACGTAATACGTAACACTGATTTAAAACGTCCTCATCTCCATACTTAATTGTGCCGCGGCCTGTTGATCCTCAATCCGTTCAATCCTGACTGCAGATTGCTTATAGGCTGGCTGCCGTGAATGCGGATCCAGCAAACCCAGCGTTAATCGATTCGCACAATCATGAAAATGGAACGGCAGGAAAATACTGTTCTTACTGACGCGCTGAGTCGGCATTGCAATGACGACGGCATCAGAACGTCTCGAAACCAGTCGCACATAATCGCCACGGTTTATTCCCAGTTCAATAGCTGCATCGGGATTTATTTCTATGAATGGGACAGGGCTGTACTTGTTGTTGTCACCAATCTTGCCGGTCTTCGACCGGCCATGCCAATGCTCAATCAGGCGACCGGTATTCAGCCAGTAAGGAAACTTCTCATCAGGCACTTCATTGTTATCAATGAAGGGCAGGGGGATCAATTTTGCCTTGCCATCTGTATATCTAAACTTGGCATCTTCGGTATACAGACGCTTGCCACCAGAGGGAGGTATCTCACCTTTTTCGACCTGTTGTTCAGTATATGGCCACTGGATGCCACGGTTCTTTTCTATCAGCTCGTGATTCATGCCCGTGATGTCTGCCAGCCTGCCTCTGGATAACTCGGCCATTTCAAGAAATATGTCTGCTGCCTCAGCTGGAAAGGAAACCTTATCATCCGTATTAAATCGTTTAGCCATTTGATTAAATATCCACAGATCAGGCTTCGCCTGTCCTGGCGGAGGTGATATGGGTTTGACCAGATTGACGCGTCGCTCGGTATTGGTCATCACACCTTCTTTTTCAGCCCAGGTGCCTGCGGGCAGAAAGACATGTGCATACTGGGCACTCTCTGTATCCTCGTAGCAGTCTTGAATCGCACAGAATTCGAGACTTTCCATCGCTTTGCGTACACGAGCCGTATCAGGCAATGAGGACAGCGGGTTGGTTGCAATCAACCATAAGCCCTTTATTTGCCCTGTCTCAATCGCATGATAGATATCGGTCTGAAACATGCCACGTTGTTTCGGGAAAAACTCCTCGTCAATTCCCCAGAATTTTGCAATTTCTTTGCGGTCATCCGCATTCTCAAGATAACGATGATTGGGCAGGCCGGAACAGGATGACCATTCCCTGGTACCCATCGCATTGCACTGGCCGGTAATCGATAAACTGGTGCCTCCGGGTTTACCAATATTGCCCGTGATTAATGACAGGTTGTTTATGCCTACGACACCGTCAGATCCATGGGTAGATTGATTGATACCCATCGTCCAGATCGACATTGAGGCATCGGCAGTAGCGTATAGTCTCGCCACATCACGTATTGTGTCTTCATCAATACCGGTAATTTTTGCCGCCATTACCGGATTGTACAGAGCGACTTCCGCTTCCAGTTCAGCTATGCCGTTTGTATTGGCTTCAATATAGCGACGATCTTCCAGCCCCAGATCAAAGATGACATGCATCATGGCATTCATCAGCACCACATCGGTGCCGGGTGTAATGGCTAAATGTTTATGCGCGTTCTGCGCCAGCATAGTGACCCGGGGGTCTATTACAACGAGAGGGAATCCCCGCTTTTCCTGCGCCTCTTTCATGCGCCAGTAGATGATCGGATGTTGCTCAGGCAAATTTGAGCCCCAGGCAAACAAACAATCGGTATGCTCAAAATCTTCGTAGCAGCCCGGCGGGCCATCGGAGCCGAAGGAACGCTTGTAACCGGAAACTGCCGAGGCCATGCAAAGCGTGGTATTGCCGTCGTAGTTGTTGGTACCGATCAGACCACGTGTCAGCTTTCCCAGGGTATAGAACTCTTCGGTCAACATCTGCCCGGTGGAAATTATGGCAAAAGAATCGCGTCCGTATTTTTCCTGTATACGTTTGATTTCATCATGCGTCCGATCCAGCGCCGACTCCCAGTCCGTCGCCTGCCAGGGCTGATGCCACTGATCGCGAATTAAGGGTTCAGTACCGCGACCGGCAGAATCAAACAGCTCATGTTCAAAGATGCCTTTCAGGCATAGCTTACCGCGATTCACATCGGCATCGGCAACACCGCGGGAAGACACAGGTTTACCGTCTGCATTTAGACCTACCTCAATCGAGCAACCTGTAGAACAATAACCGCAAGTGGCGTATTGCCACTCCACTATGCCCTTATCGGCTATCTTAATTGGGTTTTTCTGTGTTCGTCCAAACAGCATGGCAAATCCCAGGTTACTAATTCAAGCCAGGCTGAAATTTACAGTTCAGCTAAATTTTTATGAAAAATTGCCTTGTGCACATCACCAAGGCTCAACATGCCGATGACACAGCCGTCTTCAGCAACAGGAATGCGGCGGAAACGGTGGCGCACCATGACTGTCGCTGCACGCAGGATGTGCATTTCCGGCGGGACTGTCTTTACCCCTTTGGTCATGACATCAGAGACCTTCATGGAGAGCACACTCTTGTATTGCCCCATCATTTCATCGAGATCAATGCTGGCGAAACCTTCCATCAGATCATCCAGGCTAGGAAATAATTTGTGCAAAAGATCCTTTTCGGCAATGATCCCCAGCAAATTGTTGTCATCGTCAACAACTGGCAGTCCGCTGTAGCGATACAGGCACATTAAAGATGCGACTTCGACCAGTTTTGTATCCGGACTCACTGTTTTTACCGAGCTGGACATAATTTCCCTTACCTGCATGATTTCTCTCCTGTTCTATAAATTGGCATTGTAAACATGAGTTACTTATCACACCCACCGTCTGGCTGCATTGATATAAACACTTTATCTCCCTCAATTTTGACAGGGTACGTCGGTGCACAGCCTTCATCGGGCGCAACGGCTTCACCATTATGCAGCTCTATACACCAGTTATGCATCGGGCAGGTTACAGTCTTACCGTAAACAATCCCTTCAGACAAAGGGCCACCTTTGTGAGGGCAACGGTTCAATAATGCAAAGACTTCATTATCTGAATTTCGGAAAACAGCGATGTCACCCTCTGCCCGTTTAACCACACGTGAGCCCAGTTGGGGTATATCATCCACTTTTCCGACTTCAATCCATTCACCATTTTTAACAATATTATTCATGTTCAGGCTCCTACTATTTTTAATGGTGTAAATTCATGTGCAGACTCACCTTTGGCGCGTGCCTTCCAGGGATCATCCTGCGAGATTGCCTGTGAGATCAGGAAGCGCTTCTGTAATGCCTTACGGCCCGCTTCATCCTCAAGAACACGTTGCTTCACGTAACTCAGGCCTACGCGCTCCACCCAGGGGGCGGTACGTTCCAGATAGCGTGCTTCTTCACGATATACCTGAATAAATGCCGCCGCATATTCTTCCACTTCTTCTGCTGTCGTAACACGGCACAACATGTCCGTCGCGCGCACCTTTACACCACCGTTACCACCAATATGCAATTCCCATCCTGACTCAATCGCAACCACGCCAAAATCCTTAATCGTTGCTTCGGCACAGTTACGCGGACAGCCGGAAACGGCCATTTTAAACTTGTGCGGCATCCATGAACCCCAGCTCAGCCTTTCAAGATCTATGCCCATCTGGGTGGAGTCCTGGGTACCAAAACGGCACCATGTGGAACCGACACAGGTTTTAACTGTGCGTAATGCCTTACCGTAAGCATGACCTGATACCAGACCACGCTCACTGAGGAAACCCCACATTTCAGGCAACTTTTCCTTTTCAATGCCGAGCAGGTTGATACGCTGACCACCGGTGATATGCACTTCACCGGCATCAAATTTTTCTGCAGCATCAGCAATTGCACGTAACTCACCAGGCGTAGTCTTGCCGCCCCAGATACGCGGGATAACCGAGAAAGTACCGTCCTTCTGAATGTTGCCATGCGCTCGTTCGTTAATGAAACGTGACTGCGGATCATCAACCGCCTCTTCCGGCCAGCTTGAAATCAGATAATAATTAATCGCCGGACGGCAGACATGGCAACCATCAGGGCTGCGCCATTCCATTCCCTCGAGAACCATCTTTATCGAGGTCAGCTTCTGGTCACGGATGGTGGCACGCACCTGGTCATGCGTGAAGTCAGTACACTTGCATATCGGCTTGCTTTCAGGTGTGGTGTAGTCGCCACCCAATGTGCTTTCCAGCAGCTGTTCAACCAGTCCGGCGCAGGAGCCGCAGGATGCCGCTGCCTTGGTATGCGCTTTGACATCGTCCAGCGTGAATAGCCCCTTGGAGGTGATCGCTACTACGATCTCGCCTTTGGTCACACCGTTACAGTCACAAACCTGTGCATCATCGCTCATGGCCGCAGCAACGTTCTGCCCGCCATGGCCCGAGTCACCGAGGTGCGCCTGGCCAAACAGCAGCTGCTGACGAATATCGGACACATCAGTGCCTTCACGCATAAGTTGGAAATACCAGGCACCATCGATGGTGTCGCCATACAGTACCGCGCCTTCCAGCTTGTTATCTTTCAAAATCAGACGTTTGTAGACCCCGGAATTTGCATCTTTTAATACGATGTCCTCAGTCCCTTCACCACCGGAAAAATTACCTGCCGAGAACAGATCGATACCGGTCACTTTAAGTTTTGTTGACGTAACAGAGCCTTCATAGCGGCCATAACCCAAGTGTGCGAGGTGATTGGCGCAGACTTTTGCCATCTCGAACAATGGTGCAACCAGGCCGTATGTGTTGCCACGATGCTGCACACATTCCCCTACTGCATATATGCGCGGATCGAAGGTCTGCATGGTGTCAGATACAACCAGGCCACGCTCACAATGCAGCCCTGCTTTCTGAGCAAGTTCAAAATTTGGACGTATACCAACGGCCATCACAACCAGATCAGCATCAAGCTCGCTGCCGTCAGCAAATTTCACCTTTTCTACACGCTGGTCACCGACAATTTCAGCCGTCTGCGCTTCCATCAGGAAGTTTAGACCTTTCTCCACCAGTGATGCCTTGAGTAGTTCTGAGGCAGGCTGATCAAGCTGACGTTCCATCAGGCTGTCAAGCAGATGCACGACAGTGACATCCATACCCTGAAGCATCAAACCATTGGCTGCTTCCAGGCCCAGCAGACCACCACCTATAACGACGGCCTTTTTGTAATCTTTAGCCGATTCAATCATGGTATCGACATCGGCGATATCGCGGAAACCAATAACGCCATCCAGTTC
The DNA here is from genome assembly GCA_030617565.1 of Gammaproteobacteria bacterium. GTDB lineage: Bacteria > Pseudomonadota > Gammaproteobacteria > BMS3Bbin11 > BMS3Bbin11 > BMS3Bbin11. Next base: position 9,946 of record JAUWVE010000003.1, read on the forward strand.
GTGGCCAGGTATGGGAATAATGAACGGGTTGGAACCGGTAGCAATCAATAGACGATCGTATACAAACTCTTCACCGGCCTCTGTTATGACGGTACGTTTTACACGATTAATCTCGCTGATGGTTGAATCGGTGTGTAATTCAATTCCATTCTCATCGTACCACTCACGACTATTCAGGATTATGTCATCAATGGTCTTCTCACCGGCCAGTACCGGTGAAAGCAATATACGGTTGTAGTTAGGGTAGGGCTCTGCACCGAACACCGTAATATCGTACATATCAGGTTCCAGCTTAAGCAGCTCTTCCAGTGTACGCATACCGGCCATGCCGTTGCCTATCAAGATCAGTTTTTCTCGCATTTTTTCTATCCCGTCATTTCATTCATTTAGCGGATTGATTTATCAGTATATTAGCAAATACCATACCAACAATTATTAGTCGATATATTTCAACATCTTGGGGTAATATGAAAAGCCATTCATGCACTACGCTGAGGCATATGAAACAGGCATGCACTGAAACAAGGCGTATGCCCGGGACGCAGACAGCGACAGGTAAAAAGGAAATAGGGCGCGCCTCCCACAGCATTAAATAAAGTTATATAATCCAGCCACATGTCAGCAACATTTTTCCCGAAGCACACCGAAGAATGTGCTGGCGCAAACCACCTAACAAGAGTATTGATAGATGACCAAACATATCGGAATCCTCACTGCCGGTGGCGATAGCCCTGGCCTGAATGCGGCAATACGTGGTGTCGGCAAGGCAGCACAAAGCAACTATGACATGCGCATCATTGGATTCCGTGATGGCTTTCGCGGGCTGATGGAAAACAGAACAATCAGCCTTGAAGGTGGCGTGTTGTCCGGGATATTGACGGTAGGCGGCACAATTCTCGGTACCAGCCGCGACAAACCGAACAAGATGAAGGTCGGCGGAAAAATAATGGATATGACCGATACCATCGTTGAAAATTATGAGGCCAATCACCTCGATGCACTGGTCTGCCTGGGTGGTGGTGGCACACAAAAGAATGCCTTATTGCTGAAGCAGAAAGGCCTGAATATTATTACCATGCCGAAGACCATTGATAATGATGTGGCAATGACTGACACCACTTTTGGCTTCGACACAGCGCTGGGCATAGCCACCGAGGCTATTGACCGCCTGCACAGCACGGCTCACAGTCATCACCGTATCATTGTGGTGGAAATAATGGGACATCGGGCAGGCTGGCTGGCGTTGGGGTCAGGAATAGCAGGAGGTGCGGATGTAATATTGCTGCCTGAAATTCCCTATCAGCTGGAAACCGTAGCCGAAGCAATCACTTACCGTGTGAAAAACGGCAAAAAGTTCAGCATCGTGGCAGTAGCAGAAGGCGCCATGTCTACCGCTGAGGCTCATATTGTAAGAGGTCTGGAAAAACGTATTTCTGATGCAGAAGCAGCTGAAGACAAGAAGGCCCGTAAGCTGGCCAAACAGGAGCTGCGTGAACTGGAGACAAACCGCAGTGATCACACCTTACAGTTAGCCCATCAGCTGGAACAGCTGACAGGCCTCGAGTCACGCCCCAGCATCCTTGGTCATCTACAGCGTGGCGGCACACCTTCAGCCGCAGATCGGCTACTCGCAACAAGACTGGGTACTGCCTGCGCGACGCTGATAAATGAAGGCATCAATGGCGTGATGGTCGCCTCTCAAGGTGAATATGCTGTGCCCGTCCCGCTGGAAGACGTTGCAGGAAAAAAGAAACTTGTGCCTGCTGATCACCCGTGGATCGAAAGCGCACGTCTTGTTGGAGTGTCTTTCGGAGATTGAAGATAATACAAAGGGATAGCAGGCTATTCATCAATCTACTGTAAGGGCACCGCCTTAAGCTCTCAGCTATTACCTTTGAACTATGTGTAACAACCCGCACTATTAACGTGCATAGGCAACCACCTGTGCACATGGAAAGTGCATTCAGCATTACTCCCTATATAACTTTCTACTAATATTTAGCCAGAAAGGCTATTGGCACACGTCTTGCATTAACCCCACTATCACAATTTATTTTTTGGGCAATTGCAATGTCAGAGTTAAAAATCAACCTGTTCTCATTCAGCGGCAAGACCCGAACCCTGCACCTGACCTGGTTCGCCTTCTTCCTCAGCTTCATGGTCTGGTTTAACCATGCGCCATTGATGGCCTCAATCAAGGAAACCTTCGACCTGACGACACAGGAAGTCAAGGCCCTGCTTATCATCAATGTCGCGCTGACGATTCCTGCACGAATTATTGTGGGTGCACTGGTTGACAGAGTTGGACCACGCATCATGTTTTCCAGCTTATTGTTTATCTCCAGTTTCCTGTGTTTCTTCTTTGCCCTGGCTGATTCCTACGAGATGCTGCTGGCCTCCCGTTTCATGCTCGGTTTTGTCGGTGCCGGCTTTGTCATCGGCATCCGCATGATTGGTGAATGGTTCCCGGCCCGCCAGGTTGGGCTGGCTGAAGGCATCTACGGCGGCTGGGGCAACTTTGGTTCTGCTGCTGCAGCCATGACACTACCGACACTCGCACTTTTGTATGGCGGTGAAAATGGATGGCGCTATGCCATTGCAACGACCGGCGGCATCACCCTGATCTATTCTTTTGTCTATTACAAACTGGCACGTAATACACCGAAAGGATCGACCTATTTCAAGCCCAAAAAGAGTGCCGCAATGGAAGTGACCAGCAAAGGAGACTTCTTCCTCTACCTGGTGATGAATATCCCGATGTATGCGGCACTGTCGGTATTGACCTGGAAACTGGGACCAGACAATCTCGGCATTCTAACTGCTGCAATAACATCAGGCATTTATCTTGGCCTCGCTGCCCTGTACCTGTACCAGGCCTGGCATATCTGGCAGGTTAATGGCCATGTATTCAAACAGGACGTACCTGAGATTCATCGCTACCAGTTTAAACAGGTAGCGATCCTGGATCTGGCCTATATGGTGACATTTGGTTCGGAACTTGCTGTTGTCTCCATGCTGCCCCTGTTTTTCATGGATACCTTTGAGATATCTATGGTGACAGCCGGCTTGCTTGCTTCTGGATTTGCCTTCATGAACCTGGTCGCCCGCCCTAGCGGAGGCTTTTTCAGTGACAAGTTTGGCCGCAGAAAAAGCCTGACCATTCTTATTGCCGGTCTCGCAGTAGGCTACTTTATCCTCGCTAATATCAACTCAAGCTGGCCATTGGTGCTGGCTGTAGCCGCTACCATGGCCTGCTCATTTTTCGTACAGGCGGGTGAAGGCGCAGTTTTTGCTATCGTACCATTGATCAAGCGTCGCATGACCGGGCAGATTGCCGGCATGGCAGGCGCTTATGGCAATGTCGGTGCCGTTATTTTTCTCACCGTATTTTCATTCGTCTCGCCTCAAATATTTTTCATGGTCATCGCTGCCTCTGCACTGGTAGTGCTGGTTGCTGTTCAGTTTCTTGATGAACCTAAAGGGCATACTGCCGAGGTGCTGGAAGACGGCACGGTGCAGATGATTGATGTGGGGTAGAATATTAGTTTCAAGTTTCAAGTTTCGAGTTTCAAGACTAAAGACTAAGGATCAAAGAGAAGAAATGAGTATGGCATCATCAATAGAAACCTCTGTGTTCCTCCGTTTCCTCTGTGGTAAATATTTCTTCTGATGGCCGGCAAACTCGACATAGACTATGCCATTGTCACGGAAAAAGGTGACAAGGATGAAAACGCTGATGCTGCTGATGCCTGTATACCTGATGGCGCGCTGATTCATAGTAAGGGCATAGCGGCCGCTATTGCAGATGGCATGAGTAGTTCTGAAGGTGGCAAGGAAGCTAGCCAGGTCAGTGTTACCGGTTTTCTTACCGACTATTTCAGTACACCGGAATCCTGGACGGTAAAAACATCGGCACAACGTGTGCTGGGTGCCTTGAACCGCTGGCTCTATTCACAGGGCCAGGTACGACATGATTCTGCCCGTGGCATGGTCACCACCTTCAGTGGCATGGTGCTTAAGTCCTCTACCGCACACCTGTTCCATGTTGGTGATTCTCGCATCTATCAGTTTCGACGCGGTGAGCTTGAACTGCTAACGCGTGATCATCGTGTATGGGTATCTAAGGAGCGTGAATTCCTGTCCCGCGCGATGGGCATTGATGCCAGTATAGATATTGATTACCGCGCCGTAGGTGTAGAGGAAGACGATATTTTCCTCTTCACCACCGACGGCATCACCGGCCATGTTACCGATCACCGCATCCAGGAACTGCTCAATGAGCATGGCAGCAATCTGCAGGCCTGCTCCTCCGCGCTACTGGCTGAGTCCCTGCATAACGGCAGCACTGATAATGTTACCTGCCAGCTATTGCGTGTGCTGTCGCTACCACAGGAAACTGAAGACGATATATACCAGAAGATCAATGAACTACCGTTCCCCCCAGATCTGCAGCCAGGAATGAAGATCGATGGTTACGAAATTCTACGTGAGTTACATGCTTCACGTCGCAGCGAAGTCTTTCTTGCCGTTGATCAGCAATCGGGCGACAAGCTTATCCTCAAAACCCCCTCTATCAATTACCGTGATAATGCTGAATATCTCGATGGTTTCCTGCATGAGGAATGGGTAGGTCGACGTATTAAAAATATTCATGTGCTAAAAGTTCTGGAGCCCAAACGGCGCCGTTTTCTGTATAACATTTCTGAGTATGTTGAAGGCCAGTCGCTGCGCCAGTGGATTGATGATCACCCGCAGACACACATTAATACCGCTCGGGAATATCTCATTCAGATTGCTGATGGTCTGCGTGCCTTCCACCGTCTTGAGATGGTTCATCAGGACCTGAAACCAGACAATATACTGATCGACAAAAATGGAACCCTGAAGATTATTGATTTCGGCTCTACCCGTGTTGCCGGTGCATCCGAAATTTGCAGTAATCTGGACAAAAATATCCCGCAGGGAACGATAAACTACACAGCACCGGAATGCATTGAAGGCTCAGGCTGCAGTAACCGTTCAGACATGTTTTCTTTTGGTGTCATCGCCTACGAGTTGCTAACCGGCCATTTACCTTATGGTGACAGCGATAAACCCCGAGCAGCAAACAAGTTGAAGTATATTTCCTGCCGCGAACACAATGATCAACTGGCCTCCTGGATAGATGGCACATTACGCAAGGCCGTGCATCCTGATCCCAAAAAGCGCTATGAAGTAATGACAGAATTTCTGCACGACCTCACCCAGCCGAATGAAAAGTATGTCGAATCGGCTTCGCAGCCGTTGCTTGAGCGCAACCCGCTGTTGTTCTGGAAAGGATTGTCTGGACTTCTGGCTGCTGCCTGTCTTTATCTGTTATTCCTGCTCGCCAGCAAATGAAACACACCGATTAAGCGGTTAAATGAAACCTGCAGGGCGTAATGACGAATAGATCAGAGGATCCTTAAGTATGCATATGATGCAATGAGGCTCCAGACCAGGCTTCTAAGACTCATAGCCATGACTGTACGGAACTCATACAGGCCGCCACTATAAATATGCAAGCCAAACAAGGCGAAAACCACCAGTGTTGCAATAAGAATAGCTCCGGCTAGCCACACGGCCCAACGTTGTTTAAACCACAAGCCCACCCCTGCAAGAACATAAAAGAACCCTGCAAGAAAATTAAACCAGAGCACAAAGGGCACATAGTTGCCGGCGGCCACACGGTCAGGTCCATCAACAAATAACACCATGCCCCCCGACTTAATCGTTAATAGCCCAAACAATATTGCGACAACACTAACTAGCCAGATGCCAATGGTCCGATTCGGTCTAACAGAATTCATAATAATATTCTCAGATGGTTCAACATGTCTTTCACCATTGCAGACTCAACATGGCAAATGGAAGAAATCAGAAAGGTGCGGGTGTCACTTATCAGATTCTGCAACAGCATCAATTCTGTATGCAGCATGGCAGGCTACACAGTTCTGCATTAGTTCAGACAGCTGTTCTAATGAATGCTCGGGGTCTTCCAGTTCATCAGCATCCAGTGCCATCATGTCAAACTTCTTATGGGTATCAAAACCAAGCTTTTTAAACGACAGTGGTAACTTACCTACCAGCGAACCAGGAACAGCTTGCTGCGCTGCCGCGCCAACTTTGCGTGCTTCGACGGCTATCTGTGCCGAATCCTTTTTTCCCACAGCAGCGGTAATCGACTGCACTGCTTCAAGAAAAGCCCGCATTTCAGCCAGCACCAGATCACGCTCACCCGGCTCCAGCAACAGGGCCTGACGCCCATCGCTGCTCGGCGCAACTGCGCCGGTAAGGATGAATTTATATGTCATCGCAGATACTGCCATTAACAGCACGATAGTAATCGTCCAGCAAAACTTACACATGATGTGTTCCTGTAGAATTGATTAATTTAGATTTGAAAATACCGGCTTGCGTATTCTCATCGTTCCATCAAATGCCAGAACTGCTATGTTCAGGGCTTCTCAATTTAGTAATTATTACTCAGTTATTTAAAATAAAATCTCACGCACGTAAAGATGCATGAAGAAATTTCCACAAGGGGTCTGCTTCCTTTTCCAGTGTGAAACCGTAGTCAAATATGGACCACCGCATAATCAAGCCCTGAATTAGTGCTGCCACATAGCGGCTGGCTTCATCAGGATCCAGGTCTGAACGAAAACAACCGGCATCCTGTCCTTCTTTTATCAAAGTGGCGATCTGCCCCATATAACGCGTCATCACTTTCTGTACAGCAGCCTTCAGCACTGGAGACTCGAGGTGAAGACGGTCTGAAAACAGCAGCCGCGGCAGCCCTTTTTGCTGGCTGATAAAGCCCAGTTGTTTTGTAACCAGTTCCTGCAGCCGTTCATCAGCCGGTCCTTTACTGATGAAGCAGACTTCCAGTACCTTGAACATGTTGGTGACCAGAAAATCGATAGCTGCGGCAAATATCGTGTCCCGTGTCTTGAAATGCCTGAACACCGTTGGCTGGGCAATGCCAACACGATCGGCAATTGCCTGCGTCGTGACACGCTTCACGCCCTGCTCTGCAGCAAGCTCGAGAGCTGCTTCAACAATTTCCTGTCGACGTTGCTCTGCTGGTTTACCCATATAAATTCACAAATAACATAAAAGAAAGTAATTGATTACTCACAAATGAATCTTATATGCCTTTACACAAAGAATCAACACTTGAAGAACTGAAAATAAATCAGGCAGGGTAAGCCGCCAGTACGCCAGCTAGGGCGAGAAAATTAACACATTTTATCTCGTAGACATCGCAGAGCAGCAGCCGGGGTAATCAGGGCAAAGAAACGGGGGTCTTGCCTGTATTCTTCTTACCGCCGAGTAAAACTGGAGCATTCATTTTTTCAAACCTTTTCTGGATGCGATATTCCGACAGGCGGATTCCACACACCTTGCAGCGCGTATCAATATCACCATTCAGCACATCTACTTTACTAAAGTAATGCTCATGTTTGCGATGTAGCGCATACACTACTTTTGAATGGAACAGCCTTGTCTTCTGTTCGATAAACTCACTGAAGTTGCTTGTATCTCCATTTTTTTTTCGATTAAACATTCGTTTTTTCCCAGGGCTGGACAGCAGATATTTTTGTTGCTTGCTGCTCCTGCTCCAGGGCACCAATGGAATCCAGGCCTTTCAATAATGGGATCCAGACATGGATGGAATCCAGACAAAGACCTTCACCTAACAATGCTGACTCGGCGTCGATATCATCCATTAAAACATCTCCCCGATTCAATACTTCTATGCTCATCGTAGCAATTTCACGTTCAAAGTCCGGCATTTCCTCTGCTCCACTTTTCATTTACTTGTAATAAAGATTATTTAATAGTTAATTTAAAAGTAGCAGAAAAATACCATTCATCAAGAAATAATTACCGTTGATCTCGATTTACATTACCGTTTGTCTAGATTTCTTTCATCACAACCCAAAATGCAGGGGCAGAAGGTTGATGAAACAGGGCCTATTGCAGGGAAAATCGTGCATTGGCACGAGATATCATTCAAGAGCTTTTTGTTGATGGAAGGGCTGAGAGATCGTTTTACGTTTTATGTATTACGGTTTACGTAACACCTAAATCATAAAGCGTAAAACAAAAATAGTGCATCTTTTTTGGATGCACTATTTTTTTAATGGAGCTGAAGCTCGACGCCCTTCATTGCCTGATTGCAGCGTTTTGTTACTTTGCTTTCGTTCTTTTTCAGACAGGTCAGAATACGGCCTTCCCCTGCTTCCACTTTTGCACATATCTTATCGATGTCTTCATCACACTCGTTTGCAACATAAGTCAGGGCACTGACAGCGCGTTCCAGCTGTGCTGCTGCGTCATAGACGGCATATTCGCAACGTCCCGATAATTTATCTGAATGGGCAAACAGACAGGCAAGTATGCGGCCTTCACCAGGAGTGACATCTTTACAATATGAGGAAAGTTCATTTTCGCATCCTGTGGCAACACTTTCAACGATGTCTTCAAGTGCACTAGCCGGAACCGAGAAAGTAAAAAGGGCAGTGATTAATGCGAATACTTTAGGGCACCTCTATTTATTCTGGATGATCCAAATTGGATTCATAATTCGCCAGATCAAGGCAAGAAACGCACGTAATAGCTAGCTATTGCGAAGGTTCTTAACGCAGAGATGGCGATTTTTGGATTCAAGATGATTCTTCATGAATATATAGAGGTGCCCTTTAATCTTAGGGTACATATGTGGATCTCCATTTTTGTTGTTCAACAGGATACCGGGCCCAGATGATCAGCGTTGGAGACCTTGTTCAACCTGTTGCCGGGTTTCTGCTCCTGCAAGCAGCTGAATTAATTCTAAACTAAAATCCATTGCTGTGCCGGGGCCTCTTGAGGTAATGACATTACCATCTATGACTATTGCCATTCCCGTATTATGTATCCCTTCAGCAGCGACACCTGAAAGGGCGCCGGGAAATGATGTCACTTCTTTATTATCCAGCAAGCCAGCTGTAGCCAGTACTTTCGGTGCCGCACAGATTGCCGCGATGTATCGTCCGCCATCTGCCATCTGCTTGAGAAGATCATGTATTCGACCATCACTATTGAGATTATCTGCACCGGGCAGGCCACCCGGCAGCACGATCATGTCGTAGTCTGAAGATGAGCTCGTATCGAGAATTTCATCTGGCAGGATACGTGTACCCCGACTACCGGTGATAGCCCCGTCATGCAGACCGGCAACGGTAACACTGATGTTTGCCCTGCGCAGCAGATCAATAATAGTAACGGCTTCAAGCTCTTCAAAGCCTGCCGCCAGGGGAACCAGCACCTTTTTCATACTTCCTCTTCTGCAGCTTATTTAAGCTGCCTGGAAATATTGACACCCTTCAGCAGGTTCAGTGCCTCATTCAACTGATAATCGTCTTTATGGCTGTCCTTTTTGTCACTTTTTTTATCATTTCCGTTGTTATTTTCGGAGCTGTCGGCTTTATCAGAATTTTTGTCTTTCTCTTTTCCATTACCGTTGCCATTTTCAAGGTGGTCACGCAAATCGGCCTCTCGTAGACGTTCTACCTTGCTTTCTTCCGCCTTACTGATTTTCAGCTGCTCTACGATTATGTCAGGCTCAATGCCTTCGGCCTGTATTGAGCGGCCCGATGGCGTGAAATAGCGTGCTGTCGTGATTTTGAGCGCAGCCCCATTATTCATCGGCATGATGGTCTGAACAGAGCCTTTACCAAATGTTTTGGTGCCCATGATAATGGCACGATGGTGATCCTGCAGGGCACCTGCAACAATTTCTGAGGCCGATGCAGAGCCGCCATTCACCAGTACAATTATTGGCGATCCTTTAAGAAGATCGTTGGGTGAAGCGTTAAATGTTAATAGCGAATCCTTTACCCGTCCTTCTGTATAGACGATTTTACCTTTGCTGACAAAGGCATCTGCAACAGATACCGAGGCATTCAACACTCCGCCAGGATTGTTACGAAGATCCAGCACCAGTCCCTTCAACTCCCCGCCATTCTCTTTCTTAAGGTCGCTGAGTATCTTGCGCATGCTGGTTCCGGTCGCAGACTGAAACTGACTGATGCGGATGTAGCCGTAACCAGACTCCAGGGTTCTACCACGAACACTCTTAATGCGGATGATATCGCGTTTGATCTTGATCTTTAGCGGGCCTTCTTCACCTTCGCGAACTATCGTCAGCATAATGTTTGTGCCGGGCTCGCCGCGCATGATCTTGACGGCTTCGTTCAGCGTCATACCCTTGACCGGGGTATCATCAAGTCGAACGATTACATCGCCGGCATGAACACCGGCACGTTGTGCAGGTGTATCATCAATCGGTGAGATAACTTTGATGAAGCCATTTTCCATAGTGACTTCGATACCCAGTCCACCAAATTTCCCATCTGTGCCAATGCGCATTTCCTTGAATTCTTCGCGATTAAGGTACGATGAATGGGGGTCCAGGCCTGACAACATGCCCTTTATGGCATATTCCAGCAAATCCTTGTCGTTGACTGGTTCGACATAATCAGATTTCACCTTGCCGAACACCTCGGTGAAAGCCCTCAGTTCTTCCAGAGGCAGAGAGGAGGCGGCAGATTGTTTATTATTGCCGGCGAACACTGAGCTGTATATTGTCATGCCCACTCCCAGAGCAAGCCCCAGGGCAAATACTACAGCTACACGTTTTTTCTCTGTCATTCCTCTCTCCAGTATTTCCTGATCGTAATACGTCAGTCGTTTAGTTGGTCAGTTCTCCGAAACAACGCATTGCTCCAGCTGACACAAAATCATCCTGCATGATATCAATTCATTTAACAGAAATGTATGGATTTCTGCAGATATCCGATGGCCTGATGCCGGTTATCGCCGTGTCCAGCGTAAGGGGTTCTGTGGCTTGCCCTTGTGACGAATCTCAAAGTATAGGCCGGGATTGCTGCTTCCACCACTTTTACCCATGCTTGCAACTGCCTGGCCGGTAGCCACCCAATCGCCTTCCTCGACGAGTATCGACTCATTATGTCCATACAAACTTAAATATGCGTCTCCGTGATCAATAATCAATAGTAGCCCGAAACCCCGCATCCAGTCAGCATAAACCACCCGACCATTGTACACTGCCTGGATATCGCTACCCAGTTCACCCGCCAGGATGATGCCTTTCCATCGCATATTACCGATTTGTCGGCGGGCGCCAAAGTGGACAACCACATCAGCCTCCGCCGGGAGTTTCAGTTGCCCGCGCAGCTCTTTAAAACTGGTCCCGGTTCTTTCTTCATCCAGCAATTCATCGATGATTTCTCTCAATTTTTCGATCAGGCGCAGCAGTTCCTGCTCATCTTTATGCATACGCTCAATTTGCTGTTGATTTCCTGCCAGCTCATTGCGTATGGCTAGAACCGCTTTTTTCTGTTCCAGATAGGCGTGTTTCAGGCTGCGCCAGCGTTCAGTCTGCAGATTGATAAGATTTTTTAATTCGACAGAACGCGCCTGAATACCGGATTCCAGTGACCTTAGCTGATCAAGATGTTGATTTATTTTATTGATAGTCCTGACACGACTTTCTGTCAGATAGCGGTAATAAACCAGCATGCGCGATACCACAGCTGGGTCCTGCTGGTTCATTATTAGTTTGATATATTCCTCATGGCCACTGACATAAGCGGATCTGAGCTGCTGAGCCAGTATCTGCTGCTCTAACTGCAAACTGGCGACCGTCTCTATTTTTTTTGCCTGTAAATCGGACAGTTCAGTATGTAAATCCTGTTTCCGCCTGTCCAGATCACGTAAATTACTGTTGATTTCGCTGATCCGCAGATCGACATCTTTCAGGATAGTATCCTCTTTCTGAAGTTTTGACTGCCTGTCCTGTATCACCGCCTGTAAAGCCGCTATTTCTTTCTTTAATTCAGCGAGCTCTGCTTTTTTCTCTATCACTTTTCCTTCTTCTGCAGGCAGCGGCAGCGAGAAAAGCGATAAAGCAGCTAATAAAAGCAAGAAAATGAGGCTGGAGAACGGGATTGAGGCCAAAAATATTCGCATCAGACTAAAATTGATCTATAATTATATGTTAATATTGTAATGCTGCATGGATGTCATCATCACAAGACCCTGAAACTCAATCGCAAGAGAAAGTATTTTTATGAATGATAAAGCAGAATATGCTGACATGTTAATTCAGAATGATGAAGACATTGATATTGCGTCTCGCGCATTAAAAGCAATGGCTCACCCTCTACGCCTGAAAATACTCTGCATACTCGGTACCACACTGGATGAAAAGCAAGAAATAAGCGTTCAGGATCTGGTGGAACGTGTCGGAACATCTCAAAGCAATATCTCGCAGCATCTGTCAATTCTACGCGACAAACACATCCTGGTCTCGCGCAAGGATGCCAATAAAGTGTATTACCGCATCGGAGAAGAGAATATCCTGCACCTGATCGAAGCCATGCAGATAGCCTTCTGCCGCGAACCTTCGCGTTAGCTCTGTGAGTACATATAAATAATCTTACACTACAAAGAGGCTCGCGTTTACACGGCGGTTAAGAGTAGACTTATCTTTCTTACAAAGTCAGTACACTAAACAACCTGTAGAATGATACATATGGAATTTATCGTACAAAACTGGGTTCTGATAGCCGGAATCTGCTTCGTCATTTTCATGCTGCTGTTTGAACCATTGCGCATGCGTATGAGCGGTATAGAAACAGCAACTGTGTTTGATGCCGTTTCACTGTCCAATCACGAAGATGCTATTTTCGTCGATGTGCGCGAAAAAAAGGAAATAACAGGCGGCGTTATCAATGGCGCCTATCAGGTGCCCCTTTCCAGTTTTGAAAAAAGTGCAACACAACTGGACAAATTGACAGACAAGCCGGTCATCGTCTACTGTCGCTCAGGCAACCGCTCTATTAACGCTGCTGGCAAGCTGAAGAAAAAAGGCTTCAACCGTGTCTATAATTTGACTGGCGGGATTCTAGCCTGGCAGAAAGAAAAACTCCCTCTGGAAAGCTAGGGAACCTCTGATTTATTCTGGACGACGTAGATTGCGATCTAAAATATTCAGATTTGAGGCGCGAGACGCACGTAATAGCCCGCTATTGCGTAGATTTGGAACAAAGAAGCTGCATATTTTAGACGTAAGATACAAGTTCATGAATAGATCAGAGGCTTCCTAGATGGCCAGGGTACGTATGTATTGCACCCGCTTCTGTCCATACTGCATTATGGCAATCCGCCTGTTGACACAGAAAGGTCAGGAAATAGAAAAAATTTTTGTTGATGACGACCCCTCACTTCGAGATCACATGGTGGAAGAAAGCCACGGTAGAACTACCGTGCCACAAATCTTCATCGATGATAAACATATAGGCGGCTACACTGACATGGTTCAGCTTGACTACAACGACACTCTCGATTCATTGCTTGGGAATCTCTGATATTTGGACTTTCCAAACCAGATAACAGAGAATACGAGGCTGTGTTTTAACCGAAAACATCAGGAATAAAATGAACGAACAAAAAGAAATCAGTTTTAATCTGAAAAAAGTATACATCAAGGATATCTCTTTTGAATCCCCGCAAAGCCCTCAGATCTTTCTCAATGAACAGGCTCCCGAAATTGATGTGCAAATGAATATCACACACAGCAAGCTGGAAGACAGTGACCTGTATGAGGTTGTTCTGACCATAACGGTTACCGCAAAAGGCGGCGAAAGCAGCTTCTTCCTGTGTGAAGTACAGCAGGGGGGGCTATTTGAAGTGACAGGTGCCTATGATGAATTACCCATGGTGCTTGAGATTGCCTGTCCGAACATACTGCTGCCATTTATCAGGGAGGCTATTTCTGATCTGGTGGGTAAGGGCGGTTTCCCGCAATTACTGATCAACCCGATTAATTTCGAAGCCCTGTTCCACCAGAAAATGATGGCTCAGCAGTCAGGACAAAAACCCAACTAGTTTAAAGGGAAGGACATCTCGAACAACACAATGACTGCTACCGATGCCAAATCACCCGTAGCAATTATCGGTGCTGGCTCATGGGGAACCGCACTGGCCATGCACATTGCGAAGGGCGGACGCAAAGCCTATCTCTGGGGGCATGACCCCGAACAGATGAAAACTCTTGCTGCCGATCGCAGCAATGAGCAATTTTTGCCAGGACTGGCCTTCCCTGATTCGCTAGAAGTACTGGTAGATATTTCTGAACTGCCATCAACATGCAATAACTTTCTTGTCGTTGTACCCAGTCATGCCTTTCGACAGGTTTTACGATCATTACTGCAACTGCCATCACCCCCAGAGCTTATTGCATGGGGAACCAAAGGGCTGGAGAAGGGTACCAGCCTGCTAATGAGTGACATCGCCGATGAAGAACTACCGGCAGAGATAAAAACAGCTGTTATTTCCGGCCCATCTTTTGCGGGTGAAGTAGCACGCGGTATGCCTACGGCTGTTACCGTCGCCTCCAGTGATAATGAAACCGCTGCCGAAGTCACATCCTGGCTACACCATCATCAGTTTCGTGCCTACACACAGGAAGATTTAATTGGTGTCCAGATTGGCGGTGCATTGAAGAATGTCATGGCCATCGCAGCAGGGATAAGTGATGGACTGGGTTTTGGAGCCAATGCACGCGCCGCCCTGATTACTCGTGGACTAGCAGAAATCACACGTCTTGGCATAAAAGCTGGAGGGCAAATAGAAACCTTCATGGGTCTGGCCGGTATGGGTGATCTGGTATTGACCTGCACGGATGATCAATCCCGCAACCGACGCGTCGGTCTCGGCCTGGGCAAAGGCGGTACTCTTCAGGAGATCATTGATGAGATCGGACAGGAAGTTGAAGGTGTTCAGTCTGCTGCGGCGACCTGGGAATTATCACGTGAACTGGACGTCCCCATGCCCATCACTGAACAGGTTTATAATGTTCTCTATCGAGATCTACCTGCACTGAAGGCCGTACAAAACTTACTGCATCGTGATCCCAAACACGAATAATTACTCTAATAAAACCACTATCAGACTCAAGGGCAACTGGCTTTTGAGTTCTTCCGAAATACCTGACACATAAAACGTAATACTTTCCTTTTGTCCATGTTCCATATTGCCCTCTACGAGCCTCGCATCGCACCCAATACTGGGAACATCATTCGCTTAGCAGCAAATAATGGTTGTCATCTTCACCTTATTGAACCACTGGGTTTTGAGCTTGAAGACAAACAGCTACGACGTGCCGGACTGGATTATCATGATCTAACAAATGTTTCCCTTCACTCCAACTATGCAGTGTTCCTCAAAGCTATCGAGGGACAGAGAATCCTGGCCTGCACCACCAGAGGCGGTCGCCACTACGATCAAATTGACTTTAAAAGGGATGATGTACTTCTTTTTGGTTCAGAAACCTCTGGCTTACCAGAGGCCGTACATCAAAGTTTAGATCCAGAGCATCTGATACGAATTCCAATGCAGCCCAAAAGTCGAAGCCTGAACCTGTCCAATGCAGCGGCAATCATTAGTTACGAGGCGTGGAGACAACTTGGCTTTGCTGGTGGGAAGTAATTAATCAGTAGCAGCTCGCCGCCATTAGCGGACTTTCATAATAACCTGACGAATGAATTAACCGTATGGTTTTTTACATGTCCTTCAAGAGCAGGCTGACATATTATCTAACTGATTTATATACAATCCGGAAAAAAGCACACAAATAGCCTTAGACGAAATCTGCACAGTATCGCGCTAGCTATATGCATCGGTTAGGCAGATGGCCTTTGGATATGGCAGATGGTCGATTACTGCTATTCGGGGTAATATAACCAGTCAGGTACAGGATTGACTTACAATTTGCTGTGGCCCATGTTTATCGGTCAAGCAATACCACAATAATAACGAATCTGACTAAAGGATAATGGTATGACAACAGGCCTGACGTTCAACTGCCGACAGGAGGTCGCTCAGCCAGGCGATAGCGGGAACGGGAGCTTCGGTAAAAAAAAGAAAATAATCTTCAGTACATATGGTGCATTGATAATCGCTCTACCAGTACTGAGCATGTTTTTCCTGTATTTAGAACATGTTACACATATCACTTTTCTCGCGCATGTTGCAGCCATACCGCTTGAAATCATGTTCGGTGCCATCATCGTCGAGCGTTTTCTGGCCAGCAGGGAAAAGAAAGGCCGCCTCCACATGCTGATGCACATGAAGAGCTACATCTTCCGTTCACAGATGCGTGAAGTATTCATCAATAGTTTCAATGCCCTTGCGTCACCACAGATAGATATCCGCAAGCTGGCTACTGCCGAACTATCAGAATTGTACAAGCTGCGTGAAGACCTCAACGAATTGACCTATCGATCTGTCGACGAGCTTGAGCTTGTGGTCCTGTCCTACATCGATGCACGTAGCGTATTCGTGACATTCATGGATTGGGCCATGCAACATGACTTTGAAGTCATTCTCGAGGAAGTGGTATTCGTCCTGAATTTCATTCAGGATGTTCGCATGTATAAGGAATCCTATCCCGACAAACTGTTCGTCGAATATGCAATGAGTACGCCGCAGGGGTGTGAAAAGTTACGCAAGGTGCTGACCGGTGCGGTCTCCAAGTTCCTCGACTATGCTATCGAACTGAAGACCGAACGTCCCAGTATATATGACGAATTGATAAGCGAATACCTGATAGTGTCAGAACTGAAACTGCCGGTTGATGCTTTTACCGATGACACACGCCCCCCAGACGCCCTGGTTTCGACATAAATCATATCCTAACCGCAATTGGTTACTGGTCCTGCCCCATTTAATCTCAAACGTCTGCTTTTTACGCATGGGAATTAAGGAGCCTCTGATTAATTATTGGCTGATTGCAGCCATTTGAGTGAGGTGGAACTTAAAATACCCCCAGACCTTCTGCGGCGCCACATAATTCGCATTTCGAGTTGCTGCGTGCAAATAATTCCTGTTCAGTTTTCATTTTTATTTGTTTAGACAGGTTGCTTGATCACTGTCAGAAAGACAATCCCAAGTAATAGTAGTGTAGGCAACTCATTAAACCAGCGGTAGAAGACATGGCTGCGATTGTTTTTATCATCACGAAAGTCAATCATAAAGATGCCACAGACAATATGATAGATGACAAGTAAACAAACCAGTGCGATTTTTATCGTCAACCAGGTGCCGCTGAAACCATAGCCCAGCCACAACCATGTACCAAAGACAATTGTCAGAATGGCCAGGGGAGTGACGAAGAAAAAAAGCTTGCGCTCCATTATCTTTAAGCGTTCGCTTGTCGCCTTATCTTCTGTCATTGCATGATGTACAAATAGCCTCGGCAGGTAGAACAAGCCTGCAAACCAGCTAACCATGAAAAATATATGGAACGCCTTGATCCACAACACGATTTAAGTCCTCTCATCCGGCAGCATGGCTGCGATTCGTTTTCGCATGTCATCGACATTTATGACGCCGCTATGGCGATATTCTATCTGTCCACGCGGTGAAATAAGTAGCGTATGTGGAATCACCTCAACGCCAAATGCTTTAGTAATGGCAGAATCAATATCCAGTGCAAGAGTGTAGGGTATTTTGTAACTCTGTTTAAAGGCAATCACCTGATCCGGCTTTTCATGAGCCATTGATATTCCAATTACCTGCAGACCTTTCGCTGAAAATTCCTGATAAAGATCTGCCAGATCAGGTATTTCTTTTCTGCACGGTGCACAGGTCGTCGCCCAGAAGTTTAATAATACGGTTTTATCTTTCAACTCGTCTATTTTTAGTGTGGTTCCATCAACTAATGTGAACTCTACTTCAGGGAGTTGCTTCGCTTTCTCGGTAAAATAGAAATAGGCATTTCCAGCGATCAGTATAGGGAAGCCAACAAAAAGCAGCAGCATTTTAACGGTTTTATTCATTCCTTAAGGGCACCTCTATTGTACCTTCCGCAGCCTGCCTTAGTTTAGATGTTGAAACAGCTCCCGTTAAGCGTTGCTTGCCGATAAAGAATGTAGGTGTGCCCGTAACCCCCGCTTTCACGGCCATGTCCATATTCATCTGTAAGATTTTTTCATATTCAGGATCACTCCAGGCCCGGTCTACCACTTCATCGCTGACACCACTGACCTGTGCAATATCTCGCAAAACCTCGTCATCACCAATATTCCTTCCTGCCACGAAATATTCCTCGTAAAGATTTTCATTTAATTTATAAAATGTTTCTCGCCCTTCACTTTTTACTGCCTCAGCCAGCAATAAAGCACGATGTGAATTAGCCAGCAGCCCTACCGGGGCCAGAGTAATCCCTTCTTCCTGTGCCATTTCCACCAGGCCATCCATCATGCCCTGCCACTGTTCATCTGAATAATCCAGCGAATCAACCGTTGATCCCTGTTGTGGTGTATCAGGATGTATTTCGATGAAACGGAAATTAATCAGTACATCATAGTCTTCCCTAAGGTGCTGCAACCTCAAATCACCTATATAGCAGAATGGACAGATATAATCGGTAAACAGTGTCAGGCGTAATTGTGGTTTTTCTATTTCGGTTTTTTTGTTTGTTGTGGTCATGGGACTACTGAGGGTACCAGTAGCGCGAACTACTCACAAACTATTCGCCGCGAGGGCGCGCCTCCCACAGCAAAACTGGTGCACCCGTTGCTTACAGGCTTTTTGTGGGAAGCGCGCCAGCAAAAAAGCAACCTTCTAGGAAAACATCAACTGTATTTCAGAAAGAAAGCAAAAACCTTTTTCTGTTGGTTGTATATTGTCGCCTTGCTGAATCAATAAGCCCTTCTTTACCGCCTCATCAATACCCTGTGAGATAGTATCTTTAGCCAGGCCGGTATGAAGAGAAAATTGCTTTACAGTAAACCCCTTCCTTAGTCTCAAAGCATTAATCATATACTCCAGTACCAGATCATCCCTCTGTAGTTTGTGC
>JAUWVE010000227.1 GCA_030617565.1 Gammaproteobacteria bacterium
CTGTCATCACGGCACTTGTGCATCCTTGCACGTCGTAATAGCCTGCTATTGCGAAGATTCTTAACGCAGAAGTGGCAGATTTTGGACTCAAGATGCTTATTCATGGATTAATAGAGCTGCCCTTATGCATTAACGCGCCCGTTTTAGCGAGTTACGGTCAAAGTCACGATCGGTGAAGCCATTATTGAAGCTATAGTCGGTAAATTTCAACAGTGTACTTTTTCCATTCTGGTGATTATTCATCAGCATCTGGTCAGGGCGCCAGTATTTACCCAGATACTGCTTGTAATCGATCAGCACCAGCGTCTTCAGCAAGGCATTCTTGCGATCATAAAACTCTACTTTCAATGGCTGGTATATCACCATATCACCCCAGACAATCTGGCGCGTGTAGCCGGAATGTTTATCAACCGGCACACGTTCAAGAACATAAACATCTTTGCCATCCAGCTTTTCATCCCGCAGCCACTTGTAAGTATATTTATCCACTTCCTGAGAAGACATATCTTCAAACGCAAACTCACTGCCCATGAACGGACCGGATTTATTTTTGGATGCAATACGTTTGACGCGTTTCAGCGCCGGCAGGTACAGCCACTGGTCATCCGGTTTATTGACATGAGTAAAGCTTAAAAATGCAGTGCCCTTGACATCAGCCGGTGTGTCGAAAATAGACATCGATTTATCGCCATCACCCGTCACCTCCAGCGCACGCCCGCGAATTAGACGACGACTCTCCTGTCCCTGCTTGTTTCGTAGTATCATTTCCAGAGATTGCTTCTGGTCACCCCAGCCGGCATCCAGTTCATCAGCTTTTTGTGCGATCTGAAGCCCTTTTTCTTCAGCCGTGAGTGCCCAGCCCGAAGTAATTGATAAGCTAAGCAGAACTAATAGCAGTATTTTTTTCATTTGAATCTCCATCTATTTTCATTAGCAATGGTGGCAATAACAGGAAGTCTGCAAGTAAGGCCAGTGCAATAACCAGAGCCGTCAGTAATCCCATGTCAGAATTTAATTTGAATGCAGAGAATGACAGAACAAGAAATCCTGCAATCAGTACTACGGATGTCACCAGCAGCGCACGCCCTACACTGGTAAAGGCATAACGCACCGCCTGCTCTGCATCGTAGCCTTTTTCAACACGGGCACGCTGGTATTTACTCATGTAATGCACTGTGTCATCGACGACGATACCCAGAGTCATGCTGGTAACCACGGACAAACCCAGTCCAACTTCACCTACAAAAATTCCCCAGATGCCAAAGCCCATAGCTGCAGGAACGAGGTTAGGTACCATGCTGGTCAGACCCAGTTTGAAAGATCGCAAGGCGATGATCATGATCAGCGAAATCAGTACCAGCGCGATGGTGGTACCACCCAGCATGCTGATGATATTGCGCTTGCCAATATGCGCAAACATCATGGTCGGCCCACTGGCTGCTGCTGCCTTGATGTATTTCGCATTCTCTGCAATCCACTCATCTGATCGCTGCTCCAGGGCAATCATCTGGTTGGTCGACAGGGTCTGCAATGTCACCACCATACGTGTTGCTGATTTATCAACATTGATCTGGTTGTTAAGATCCAGTCCGTAGGGCAAGGACATCTCATACATCAATAAATACTGGGCAGCAAGATTACGTTCGTCTGGCAGACGATACATTTTATCATTGTCACCATGCATGTTCCTGTTCAGGCGCTTCATGATATCGGTAAACACATTGACATGTAACGTCTCTGGCTGTGCACGGAACCAGTTGGCAAAATCCTCAAGCTCCTGCAGAAATTCTGGGTCACTAATGCCACCCGGTTCCGCTGACTCGATAGAGAAATCGATTAGATACATACCTGTCAGGTTCTCAACCGTAAAATCAGTCGCCTGACGGAAAGGAATGGTTTCATCGAAGTATTCGACAAACACGTCATTAAGTTCATTGCGAGGCAGGAACGATACTAGCAAAACGACTAACAGGGTCATGCCGGGCAATAGTTTACGTCGGTTTTTGACGACGAAGTCACCGAGCCAGATCATCAGCCTGTCGCCTTTCTCGTGATGCACTCGAACTTTGACTGGCAACAAACTGATCACTGCTGGCAGAAAG
>JAUWVE010000035.1 GCA_030617565.1 Gammaproteobacteria bacterium
CAGCTTCTATAATCTCACCTGTTGCATTATATTCTCATGCTCAAAAATCATGCATTGCTGTAGATCAAGTTCCTGACCGCAGCCGGCATTAATGGCTCGCCGGTACATCGACAGTCCGATGGCAACATCGATATAGGCCAGGCCAACTGCATTAAAGTAAATGCGTTCATCGTCGGACTCACGACCTGGCTTCTGTCCCGACACCAGTTCATGCAGATCGGCATGGATATCAGCACCGGAGATCAGCCCTTCGGCATACATGCGGCTCAGCGTCTGGGTGCGGTGGGTGACTGTGTCCCAGTCATCACAGACAATCTTGTCACATTGCAGAGCCACCTCGTATTCATCTTCCCAGCCGCCAATGTGGCTGTAGAATGCACCCGGTTTCATCCAGGATGCTTTCAAAAGCGGTGCCTGAGCACTGGTCGCCGTCACCAGTATGTCTGCATCCTCCATCGCAGCACGCCCATGCGTATTCGCTCCGACAAAATCCATGTCCGGAAACAGCGGTGACAACTCACTGATAAACTGCTGTTCTTCTTCAATCGTTTTTGCTGCAACCCGACACTCTTTCAGGCCGGGTCTTACCACTTTCATTGACAGCAAATGCATCTTTGCCTGCTCTCCTGCGCCAATGAAGCCTATTACTTCACTGTCCTCACGCGACAGATACCTGGCCGCCACCCCGCCCATCGCTGCAACACGCATATTCGAAGCAAGCGTGCCTTCCATGACAGCCGTGGGAAAGCCCTTCTCAATCTCGGAAAGCACAAAAATAGCAGACAGGTTTTGTGCGCCATGCAGCGCCGGATTGCCCGGAAATACTGACACCCATTTTACCCCGCTTATCTTTTCATCCAGTAAGGTGGCGGGCAAACAGTTAATGCGGTCCTGCGAGGCCTGGTCAAAGATCTGTACAATCTTCTCCGGAAACAAAATACGATTATCTATAAAGGCCAGCAGGGTCTTTTCCGCCACCTCCATCGCCATGCCAATATCAAAGCAGCCTGCCTCCAGAAGATCTTCCTGTGAAAGATAAGTGAAGGTAATTTTATGGTCGGACATCGCAGGCTCTCCGTCGTAGGTCGTCAGTAACCGTCCAGTATACAGGGGATGGATAGAAGGGAAAAAGTTAATAACCAGAAAAGCTATTACCCCAGAGGACACGGAGGACACAGAGGTTTTTTGGTGTTTTGTGTTTTTCCTGACCGAAATCAGGGTCTAATTGCGGGGAAGGATATCGAAGCCTGATTCAAACCAGTAATAATTTTCCCTCTGTGCCCTCCGTGCCCTCTGTGGTGAAAAAGTATTTTGCTTTTGATCTTTATTTAAAACACAACCTTGTCATAATAAGAAATTACACAAAAATTACTACAAATATTCTCCCGAGGTCATTTCAAGTGAACAAATCAGCAACGGATAAAAAATGGGTTTACAACTTCACAGAAGGCGATGGAAAAAATAAGACATTGCTGGGAGGCAAGGGCGCAAACCTGTGTGAGATGACTCAAATCGGGCTCAATGTACCACCCGGTTTTGTCATTACCACTGAAGCCTGCCTGGACTTCATCTCTTCTGACGAAAATGCTCTGCCTGCTGGACTAATGGATCAGGTACGCCTGCAAATGCAGGCGGTTGAAAAAGTCACTGGCAAACAATTTGGCGACCCCGAGGACCCGCTGCTGGTGTCTGTCCGTTCCGGTTCTGCCATGTCTATGCCAGGCATGATGGATACGATCCTGAACCTTGGCCTGAACTCGGAGACCCTCAAAGGCGAGATCAAACAGACCGGTGACGAGCGCTTCGGCTATGATTCATACCGCCGTTTCATCCAGTTATTTGGCAAAGTGGCACTTGGCATTGATGATGCATTATTTGATAAGCAGTTCGATGCAGTTAAACAAAAAGCCCATGTCTCGGAAGATGTCGGGCTTTCCGCCGCTAACCTGAAAGAAATCAGCGAACGATTTCTGCGCGTGGTCGCCGAACAGACCGGCCAGCCATTCCCGGAGGACCCCTACGAACAACTGGAAATCGCCGTAAAAGCTGTCTTTAACTCATGGATGGGCAAACGTGCGGTCGATTACCGACGTGAATTCAATATCACACCTGATATGGCCAACGGAACGGCTGTCAATATCTGTACCATGGTGTTTGGTAATCGTGGTGATGATTCTGCCACCGGAGTCGGTTTTACGCGCAACCCCGCTACCGGTGAAAACAAGTTGTATGGCGAATACCTTGTCAATGCGCAGGGTGAAGATGTGGTGGCCGGTATCCGTACGCCGAAGCCAATTGACCAGCTCGGCGATGAGATGCCGGAGATGGCTCGTCAGCTGGAACAGCTACGTCAGAAACTCGAAGGTCACTACCATGAAGTTCAGGATTTTGAGTTCACCATTGAACGCGGCACGCTGTTCTGCCTGCAGACCCGCAATGGCAAGATGAATGCCGTCGCCATGGTAAGGACCTCGGTCGAAATGGAGAAGGAAGGCCTGATAGACAAAAAACAGGCACTGCTGAGAATTGACCCCAACTTACTGGAGCAGATGCTTTACCCTCGCCTCGATCCGGATGCGCGAGCCGTCGCCCTGGCACAGGGACTGCCTGCCTCGCCGGGTGCTGCCTGTGGTCGAGCTGTGTTCGATGCTGACAGGGCAGAGAGGCGAGGCAAGGCTGGCGAACGAGTCATCCTGGTAAGAGAAGAAACAAAGCCCGAGGATATCCATGGTTTCTTTGCCTCGCAGGGGATACTGACCAGCCGCGGCGGCAAGACCTCCCATGCCGCGGTGGTAGCACGTGGCATGGGCAAGCCCTGTGTCGCGGGTGCAGAAGGTATCGAGGTGGATGTCAGTATGCGTCAGGCCTTTGTTGGTGATACCACGATCCATGAAGGTGACATGATCACCCTTGATGGTACCACCGGACGCCTGTACCTGGGTGAGATTGCAACCGTTGAAGCGGAATTCACGACTGAGCTCAACATATTGTTGCACTGGGCTGATGAGGCTGCCCGAATGATCGTCATGGCCAACGGCGACAGCGCCGCAGATGGCCGTCGTGCCCTGAAATACGGTGCCAAAGGCATCGGCCTCTGTCGAACTGAACGCATGTTTAATGATGTCGACCGCCTGCCTGTAGTGATCGAAATGATCGTCGCAGACACGCTCGATGATCGACAGGCTGCACTGGACAAATTGCTGCCCATGCAACGCAGCGACTTCAGGGAGCTATTCGAGGTTATGACGCCGCATCCAGTTACCATACGCCTGCTGGATCCACCGATACATGAATTCCTGCCATCTGAAAGCCAGCTGATCGATGAACTGGTGTATCTCAAGCAACTCAAGCAGACAGTACAGGGTATCGATGTGCTGGCAGGCACCATGTCATTACTGGTAGATCCGAATAAAGCAAACAGCGAGGCTGAATCTATCCGCCACCTTGTCGATGCCCATCTTGTCGAGGAGGCTATCGCCAAGAAAGAATCCATGCTGAAAAAAGTACGCGTACTGTATGAAACCAACCCCATGTTGGGTCATCGAGGTGTTCGACTGGGCATCACCTTTCCCGAGATCTATACCATGCAGATCCGGGCTATTCTCGAAGCCGCTGCTGAATGTGAAAAGAACGGCATAGAAGTGCATCCCAAGATCAAGGTGCCCCAGGTATGCACCGCGCAGGAACTGATGTATGTAAAAAAACTTGTCGATTCGATTAGTGATGAGATAAAGGAAAGCCTTGGCCATGCACCGAAGTTTCAGTTTGGTACCATGATCGAGGTAGTACGTTCCTGTATGCGTGCTGAAAGCCTCGCCGAGGAAGCAGAGTTCTTTTCTTTCGGCACCAACGACCTGACCCAGGCGACATTCTCGTTCTCACGTGAAGATGCAGAAAACAAGTTCCTGCCGATGTACAATGAATATGGCATTCTGCAGGACAACCCCTTTGAAGTACTGGATGAAAAAGGGGTTGGCAAACTGATGGCGCTGGCCGTCGAATGGGGTAAAAAAGTACGTCCTGACCTGATGGTTGGCATTTGTGGCGAACATGGCGGCCACCCGGACTCTATATATTTCTGCCATCGCGCTGGGCTCGATTACATTTCCTGTTCTGCGCCACGGGTGCCGGTTGCACGCCTGGCCGCAGCACATGCAGCCCTTCTCGAATAAGGAATTGCTGCTTTGCCCAGGTGAAAAATTATTCAAACAGGCAACAGAAGCTAAATCGGCATATTTAGCTCTGAGGGGTATTCTAGTAATCAAAAAAAACACTGATTAAAAATGCCTGATAAAATTGTTCAAACAGATGTACTGATTATCGGCGCCAGTGCATCAGGCCTTATGTGTGCGATAGAGGCAGGCAAACGCGGCCGGCAAGTCATTGTTCTGGATCACGCGAATAAGGCCGGTAAAAAAATTCTGATGTCAGGCGGCGGACGCTGCAATTTCACCAACCTCGAAGTCAGTGCCGAGAATTTCATTTCACACAACCCCCATTTCTGTAAATCGGCATTAAGCCGATATACACAGCGGGACTTCATTGCCATGGTAGATGACTATCAGATACCGTATGAGGAGCGGGACCTTGGTAAATTATTCTGTGTTAACCGTGCCAAAGATATTCTAAACATGCTGCTATCGGAGTGTGGAAAGGCAAAGGTTGTAATCCGACTGAAGTGTGAAATCTCGGCTACTGAAAAGGCTGATGATAAATTCCTTATCCACACAGCGCAGGGAAGCTTCCAGGCAGACTCACTGGTTATTGCCAGCGGCGGGTTATCTATCCCGAAGATGTGTGCCAGTCCACTAGGCTATAAAATAGCAGAACAGTTCGGCCATCATATTTGGCCCACCAGTGCAGGGCTGGTTCCCTTCACCCTGCAGCCCCATGATAGAGAAAAACTTGCCTCGTTATCAGGCATTGCCGTTGCAGGCCTTGTCAGTAATAAACGTAAACAATTCAAAGAGAACATCCTGTTCACCCATCGGGGTTTGAGCGGCCCCGCGATTCTACAAATCTCTTCCTACTGGCTGCCGGGGGAAGTCATAAACATTAACCTGTTACCTGGTTTCAATATCATAGACTTTTTGAAAGCACGGCAATCCGATCAACCCAACTGCCAGTTAAAAACAGCTTTGGGTGAACTCCTGCCAAAACAACTGCTCACAACTCTGCTGGGGAAAGGCACAGCAGATACCCCGCTACAGAAATTCTCATACAACCGTTTTAACGAGATCGCCCGACAACTACAGCACTGGCAAATCAAGCCCAATGCAACAGAAGGCTATCGAACGGCTGAAGTCACCCTCGGCGGCATCGATTGTGATGAACTATCATCTAAAACCATGGAATCCAGCAAAGTCCAAAACCTTTTCTTCATTGGCGAAGTGGTGGATGTCAGCGGCTGGCTGGGCGGTTATAACTTCCAGTGGGCATGGTCATCCGGCTGGTGTGCAGGTCAGGTTGTTTAATCTGCGACCGGTATTACATTCACGTCACTGTCGACATAAGCTGTATAATCAGTATCATTGAAAAAACACGGTGACCTCATGAAACTACTGATACGTAACCTGGCACGCACAACCACCGAAGCTGAGCTCCGGAAAATGTTCGAGGCCCTCGGACCGGTACAGTCCTGCAGCCTGGTAATGGATAAGCAAACTGGCAAGTCCAAAGGCTTTGCCTTTATCGAAATGCCCAGCCCGGGCGATGCCAAAGCTGCTGTAAAAACTCTCAATGGCAAGGATGTAGCCGGTAAAATAATCCGTGTTAAAAAGGCCGCTCCTACAAAGTCTACAGTAGAAGAAGCTCCCCCTGATAAGACTAAACAGGAAAAGGACGAAGTGGGAAAGATTGTGGAGAAAGTAGCTGAACCAGAAAAGCCCAAACCAGAAAAGCCCAAACCGAAAAAAAATACTGCCGTAAATCGTAACATCTGGTCGTCAAATGACTAAATCAGGAAACAGGGATCCACTACACGGCGTGACCCTGAAGATGATCGTCACCCAGCTTCATGAAAAATACGGGTGGCAAGAACTGGGCTGCCGTATCAACATAAAATGTTTTACCAGCGATCCGAGCATATCCTCCAGCCTCAAATTTCTACGAAGGACGCCCTGGGCACGGCAAAAAGTTGAGGCGCTTTACCTTGATTCCAGGCGCTCTGATATTAACACTGATATCTGGGGTGGTGATGCGCCCATAGAAACAGATTGAATAACAAAAAGTACCAAAACCCTGTCCACGATGTCATAGCACTTATCAATCATTCGTTAATAGTTCCGGCCTTATCATCCATTGCAGCTGAAAATCCCCGCCACCCAATGATTCGAGGAAGACTATACTTCCTGGAGAGTAAGATACTATGTCTGAATCGGCTGATTCCGTCAGCAACAGGCTCACCAGCTTTGCCATAAATGGCAGGTGCCCGACCACAAGGAGATCTTCATCCCGGCTCTTCACCTGATATGCAAAATCCTTAACCGAGTCATTAGGGCCAATGCCGCTGATTGCCTCAAGCGAAAGTCCATCTGCTATTCTTGCTAAAAATATCTCTGCTGTCTGTTGAGCCCGCATCTTGCCACTATGCACCACACGCGAAACCTCAATACGTCCGCTAAGAAGTTCTACCAGGTGCTTCACCTCTGCATGCCCCAGTTGACTTAAGGGTCGGCCAGGATCGACATCCTTTGCAACTGCTTTTCCATGTTGTACAAGATAGAGTTTCATTAGCAAACAAGTCTCCGAAGTTTAAGATCAATAACCACAAGGCCATTGCAAGCGCAGCATAGTAGTCAATTCATATTTATATTCTTGTGGGCGGCGCGCCCCGCGGCGATAACCCGTAAAAAGATACAGCAAAATTTCAAATAGTAGAGAGCGCAGGATAGAGATCATTAGAATTCTCATTGTGCTCAGCCTATTTTCCTATGACTCCTCTGTCTGTAAACCGTGCACGCTTTTCTGCCCACTACCGATTCGTTCATATTCCGCAATCACCTGCGCACCCAGCAACAGAATAATGGCCGCTGCTTCCAGGCTAATCAAAATAACTATCGCTGCAGAGAAGGCACCGTAGATCACATTTACCAGGGACAGAGTCGAAAAATACCACACAAGGATATGCCGTGTTATCTCCCATAGTAAAGCTGCTGTAATTCCACCGATCAACGCATGTCGCAGTGACAGCCGCCCAACAGGCATCACCAGGTAGAGTGAAGTCAACAACAGAACCTCGCCACTGAAGCCGAGCAGATAGACAAACATCGTTTCCATCAACCCCTGCGGCCATTCATAGCTACGTAAATAGCCACTGACCATGCTGACGACAAACAGGCCGATGGCCAGAAGCAATATATAGATGTAAGGAATTATCGCCGAGACCAGAAAGTGGCGGCGTTTAATCGACACCCTATGAAAGAAGATCACCGACATGGCATTTTCCAGCGCGGTAAAAGCAAAGGAGCTGAAAAACAGCAACAGCACAAACCCCAGGATGCCTATTACCTTCGATTTCTGTAAAAAAATATCGACCTGATTGACCACTGCATCTGTCTGCCCCGGCGTAACCAGCACCAGGTAATCACGCAGTACCGCGAGCAATTCTTCGGAGTCCGTGAACTGAGACAATGCCGCAAGAATCAGCGCCGTCATCGGGATAATTGACAGAAGAGTGTAATAGGCGATTGCACCGGACAGCAAAAACCCCTGGTTGGCACGAAAACCATTTAACACCTGCTTTATAAACAACAGCGGGGCAATCATGACAACACGGGTGCGGGAGGATGACATGCTGGTTAGCTAATTAGAGGTTTTCATCAATCTGTCTACTGTTACAGGGTATACACCTGGTGCAACTCTGGCATTACGACCTGTGTTCCTGCCAGTTTTGTGGCGAAGGTTTGCATACTTTCTTTTTCGCCATGTACCAGGAAGGTTGTTTTCGGGCTCCCGGTCTGTCCGTGCCATGCCAGCAACTCAGCCTGGTCAGCATGAGCAGAAAAGCCTCCAATCGTATAGATACTTGCACGAACGGGCATTTTCTCACCGAAAATGCTGACCTCTTCAGCACCGTCAATAATACGTCTTGCCAATGTTCCATGTGCAGCAAAACCAACAAAGACAATACTGTTTTTTCTATTCCAGATATTGTGCTTTAGGTGGTGACGAACTCGCCCGCCGGTACACATACCGGAGCCAGCCATAATCACCGCTCCACCGGTCACATTATTGATAGCCATGGATTCTGCTGTTTCCTGCGTGAAGCGCAGCCCGGGCAGGTCGAATGGATCTCCACTATCCTGCAGCACCTTAAGCGTCTTGCTATCATAGCATTCAGGATGGCGGGCAAAAATTCTGGTAGCAGAGATTGCCATCGGGGAATCGAGGAAGACATTAATATAATGTTCGATATGTTTGCTTTCTACCCCTTCACGCAGATAAAACAGCACCTCCTGCGCGCGCTCCAATGCGAAAGTAGGAATGATCAGGTTACCGCCCCGTCCGATTGTTTCATTAATTGCTGCATACAGCTCATTAATTGAGGGCTTTAACTGTTTATGCAGGCGATCACCATAGGTTGTCTCCATCACCACGGTATCGACCTGCGGTGGTGGCGTCGGATCACGTAATATCGCGCGATGGCTATAGCCAATGTCGCCGGAAAAAATTACACGATGCGACTGGCCCTGCTCCTCCAGCTCCAGCAGAATACTGGCAGAACCCAGGATATGCCCGGCATCAATAAAGGTGGCACGTATACCCGGAGCAACTAAAATCGTTTTGTCGTAGCTTGCCCTGCGACCAATAAATTCGAGACAGTTAAGTGCATCCAGCCGGGTATACAATGGTTCGATTATTTTCTTCTGACGACCGCCTTTACGGTCTGCCCGACGCTGCTGGTAACGGGCCTCTTCTTCCTGCAGACCCGCTGAATCAAGCATTATCAGGCGTGCCAGCTCTACCGTTGCCGCCGTTGTTATGATCTCACCGGTAAAGCCTAGTTTTGCCAGCAATGGAATGCGCCCGCAATGGTCGAGGTGGGCATGGGTTAGCAGCAGGTAGTCAATATCGGCCGGATCAAAACCAAAAGGCGCCGAGTTCTCTTCTTTGATCTCCCTGCTCCCCTGGTACATCCCGCAATCAATCAAAATCTTTTTACCTGCACACTCGACCAGGTGACAGGAACCCGTCACATTCTGATCAGCCCCATGAAATGACAGTTTCATCCGCTTTCCTCAATCAGTGTTTCACCGTTTCGTTCGTACCAGAAGTCCCGGTTATCAATCCATTTTAAGGGTACCTCTATTAATTCATGAATAATAGAGGTATCAAAATGACATTATCATCATTTTCCAGCATGATAGTCCCATATAAACAATTTAGCGGGATGGGTTATGTTTAAGAAAACCATCGTCGGTATCTTTGTGCTGTTCTGGCTAGTGTTGGCGATCAACCCGGTACACCCCGGAATCTGGGCAATGGAAAACCTTCTGGTCGCTACCATCTTCCCGGTTGTGCTCTGGCTCGACAGTAAATACAATTTTAACAACTGGACCTTCCTGGTGCTGACACTCTTTGTCATACTGCACCTGTTCGGTGCGCATTTTACCTATGAAAAAATAAGCTATTTCACATGGTTATCAAATTGGCAGGGCTGGGAACGTAATTATTATGACCAGTTCATTCACTTCCTCTTTGGTCTAATGGTTTTCATGCCCTTCTTCGAGATTTTTTACCATCAGGGCTTATCCAGGAACATAAGTTACCTCATTGCCTTCCTGTTTATCAGCGCCATCAGCGCCTGGTACGAGGTCCTTGAGTGGCTTGCCATGGTCGTTTTCTGTCGTGAACAGAATTGTGTACACTTCATCACCCAGAGTGATGTGTGGGATGCACAAAAAGATATGGCCTATGCTGCCATTGGCGCCATCATTGCCCTGCTTTTGCATAGATATTTGAGTAAAGCAGGCCGAAAAAACATGATCTATCAAGAGAATGCCGATTGAATACAGACGTTGCTCTTAGCCTTCTACATGGCTTGCAATCTTCATTTGACATGAAAATGGCCAGGACCCATGTCACGAGTATTAAGGGCACCTCTATTTATTATGGATAGATCAGATTGCATCAATTGTGTTCATATCAAGGCAAGGATCGCACGGCCGTTCAATGACATCCTGTCACCACGGCACTTGTATGTCCATATACATCGTAATAGCTAGCTATTGCGAAGATTCTTAACGTAGAGATGGACGATTTTGGATGTGAGATGAATATTCATGAATAAATAGAGGTGCCCTTAAGGGAAAGAACCATCCAGGGCCCTGTCTTTTCTATTACAATTTGAAGCGCAACTGAACTTTTTTAGCGCGCACTACTCATATATCCACAAGGTGCAGATAAATTTATTCAGGAGCAGGTCGTCATGGCAGGAAAGAAAAGCATCATTCGCCTCATACTGCTGGGCAGTATAGGCGTCATTACCGCGTGGGGGCTTTACGCCATGTCGGATCAGTCCGTTTCAACCATAGGAAAACTTACAGATCAGCCGGTGTCAGAAGATAACGGACAATGGCAGAAGCCGGAGGACGCTGAACTCAAGAAGATGCTGACCCCGGAGCAGTACAAGGTCACACAGAAAGAAGCCACAGAACGCCCGTTTCAAAATGTCTACTGGGACAACAAAAAGGAAGGCATCTACGTCGATATAGTTACGGGTGAGCCGCTGTTCAGCTCGCGTGATAAATTCAAATCCGGCACCGGCTGGCCAAGCTTCACCCGGCCGCTGGTAAACAGCCATGTCGTTGAAAAACCCGATAGAAAATTTGGCATTCTACGTACTGAGGTTAAATCTAAATACGGCGACTCACACCTTGGCCATCTTTTTGATGACGGTCCAAACCCAACGGGCCTGCGCTACTGCATCAACTCCGCGTCGTTACGATTTGTTCCAAGGGAAGAGCTTGCGAAAGAAGGCTATGGCCAGTTCGCAAAACAATTTCAGGAGTAAGCCCGGCCTTGATCTAATTGCAGTCGTCAGAATCAGCTCCCGCTGCTTCCCTTCCTGTTCCCGGAATTCGACATCCGGTATCAAAGCAGCGACCGGTGTATCCGTTGTTAATCCTTCCTTAATTTTTAAGGTCTATATTCCCCATATCACACTCAATAATTCCCAGTACTTTGCCAGAGGATATGGTCATGATAAGGAAGTTTTTCGAATCGTATGGTGTTGCACTTATTTGCCTGATTGCAGCAATAGTCTTCGTTACCACGGGTGAGGCAACAGCTTCAGATGAATCCATTTCTATTTCAGAGGCAAAATGGAAAGCGGAGGATAGTGAACTAAAAGTCAAAGGCAAACATGCCGCCAGGCGTGGCAGGGTTGAAATATATAATGCTGCATCCGGGATATTGCTGGACACCGTAACAGCAGACAGAGATGGCGAATGGAGATACAGAACTCGTCCTCCCTCGGTGCCCTGTAAAGTAAAGGCTGTCTCAGATGGCTCAGATGATGAACAGGACGTGGAGGATGCACCTGATAATTGTGATGGCGGCCCAGGAAATGGTAACCAGCCACCGGTGGCGAATGATGATAGTGCCACTACCCATCAGGACACGAATATCACGGTTAATGTTGTGCAAAATGACA
>JAUWVE010000232.1 GCA_030617565.1 Gammaproteobacteria bacterium
AGCTTGCTCTGGAATGATCCGACGGCTTTATTGTAGTGGCTGACGCTGCTGTCGAGGCTGCGGCCGACTTTGGCCAGGTGTTCGCTGAAGATGGCCAGTCGATGATACATTTCTTCGCCCAGGCCTCTTATCTTCTCAGCATTCTCGGTCAGCAGTTCCTGGCGCCAGCCGTAGGCTATGGCGCGTAATAGTGCCATCAGACTGGTCGGGGTGGAGAGGATAACTTTTTTGCTCATGGCAGATTCCAGCAGGCCGGGGTCCTGGTCCAGTGCGGCGGTCAGGAATTGGTCACCCGGGATGAACAGGATGACGAAATCGGGGGCGTTGCTGAACTGTCCCCAGTAGGCTTTGGCGGAAAGTTCTCTGACACGTTCCCGCACATTCATCATGTGGCGGCGGAGATATTCAGATCTTTGCTTTTCATCCGTCGATTCAACCGCGCTTAGGTAGGCATCCAGCGGTGTTTTGACGTCAATTACAACTTCGCGGTTGCCCGGCATGCGGACGACCATGTCGGGTCGGATTGCAGCTTCACCTGTCGGGGTATGTTCCTGCTCGTAGAAATCACAATGCCCAACCATGCCGGCCAGTTCGACCAGTCTTTTCAGGGTAATTTCACCCCACTGTCCGCGAACTTCCGGGCGCCGCAGGGCCTGGACCAGGTTGCGTGTCTCACCCTGCAGATGCTTCTGGCTTTCAGCCAGCGACTCAATTTGCTGAGTTAAAGCGCCATAAGCCTCATGGCGAGCTTTTTCCATTAGCTGTACCTGGCGTTCTGTTTTCTGTAGAGCTTCACGAATTGGCATAACCATGTTTTGCATAGACTGCTCACGTTGCTGCAGGCTGGCTTCTGCACCGCGCTGGAACTTACCCAGGTTCTCCATGGCCAGGTTGATGAAGGCCTGATGATTTTTCTGCAGTGCATCCGTGGACAGGGTGGCGAAGCGCTGCTCCATGTCTTCCAGTGCACGCTTGGTGGCGGCGTGTTCCATGCGCAGGCGGGTTTGCATCTGCGTTATACGCCTCTGCTGGTAGAGTGATGTGAGCAGCCAGCCCAGCAGGGCACCGAGCAGGGCAGATATGCCGGCAAGTATCAGTGCCTCCTTAGCGAAGCTGATTAGCTGTCCGGAGACTTCGATAGTGATGACAGGATCAGACATGGCCTGAGGAGTTTTTTATCCAGTCAATTAACTCCGTGGGCTTGCTGATGCTGCCGCTCGCCTGCCAAAGATCAGGCTGATCATTCTTTTCAAGATATCCGTAAAGGGCTACCAGTGTCTGCATGCCCGCACGGTTGCCGGCCTCTATGTCACGTTCGGCATCTCCCAGGTAAACACATTCATCTGCCGGGCTGCCGGCAAGTTCTGCGGCATGAAACATGGGGGCCGGATCAGGCTTGCGCTGGGGCAGTGTGTCACCGCTGACTATGCAGGCACAGCGTTTATCAAGAGATAGTTCCTGCATCAGGGGGCGGGTCAGAAAGTCAGGTTTATTTGTTACCACTCCCCATGACAACTCGCTTGCTTCTATAAAATCCAGTACTTTGTCCATGCCGCCGAATAATTGAGACTGGTGGCATAGATGATTTTCATAGATATCCAGGAACTCTTTGCGTAAACCTGCGAATTCAGTATCTTCTTCAGTCACATCAAAGGCGAATCCCAGCATGCCGATAGTGCCATGCGAGACATAGGGGCGGATGCTCTCAGGGCTAAGTACAGGTCTCTGGTATTTTACCAGCAGCCTGTTCAGCGTTTCAGCTAAATCCGGTGCTGTATCGACCAGCGTGCCATCCAGATCAAAAAGGATAGTTTTTAAGGAAGATCCAGTTTCCATGAAGATTACAGCCTGCTTGAAATCATGAATGTAGGTGCGAATTTATTCGCACAAGGGTTTAGACGGAAGCCATCCAGAAAAAATCGAACTCCTTGTTCGAATAAATTCGAACCTACAGGTTTTGGAATTCTGATAGTCAGATAATAAATCACGCCCGACAGCTAAGCAGGTAATTCACATCCACGCCCGGGCCGAGGGTGTAACGTCGGGCAAGTGGAT
>JAUWVE010000161.1 GCA_030617565.1 Gammaproteobacteria bacterium
GTTGCTTGGTATTGCCAGTGCATCAGGCATGCTACCCACCAATGCCCTGGCCGCTCGCAATCCCGCAGCAATGTATGATCAGAAAAAATTTGGCAATGTCTGCCTGATGCATATGACTGATTGCCATGCCCAGCTCAATCCAATTTATTTTCGTGAGCCGAATGTTAATATTGGCGTAGGTGGGTCAAAAGGTAAGGCACCACATATAGTTGGCGATAAGTTTCTCGAACATTTCAAGATCAAACCCGGAACCATCGAAGCCCATGCATTTACCTACCTGGGCTATGACAAGGCAGCCAAAACCTATGGCAAAGTAGGTGGTTTTGCCCACCTGTCAACACTGGTAAAGAAAGTCCGTGCTGACCGTGGAGACAAAAATTGCCTGTTGCTTGATGGTGGTGATACCTGGCAGGGTTCTGCCACGGCCTACTGGACACGTGGTAAGGACATGGTCGGTGCGACCAATTTACTTGGCGTAGATGTCATGACAGGACACTGGGAGTTCACCTACCCGGACAATGAAATGATCGACAATGTGCGCGATTTTAAAGGTGATTTTGTGGCCCAGAATGTACGCGTTAAGGAAGACGTACTGTTTGATTACAAATTCGCAGATTTTAGTGACTTTAATGAAGATACGGGGAACGCCTTCAAGCCTTATACGATAAAAAATGTAAACGGTGTCAAGGTGGCAGTCATCGGCCAGGCCTTCCCCTATACACCGATTGCCAATCCGAAGCGCTTTATCCCGGACTGGACTTTTGGTATTAATGACGAATCGATGCAGGAAATTG
This sequence comes from Gammaproteobacteria bacterium, assembly GCA_030617565.1. Classification (GTDB taxonomy): domain Bacteria; phylum Pseudomonadota; class Gammaproteobacteria; order BMS3Bbin11; family BMS3Bbin11; genus BMS3Bbin11. Next base: position 795 of record JAUWVE010000161.1, read on the forward strand.
TGGATCAGGTTCGCTCGCAGGAAAAACCGGCTGTTGTGGTGGTGATTTCACACAACGGCATGGATGTAGACCTGAAAATGGCCTCACGTGTTACGGGCATAGATGTCATCTTCGGTGGCCATACACATGATGGCGTACCGCAGCCCTCGGTAGTCAAGAACCCGGGCGGCAAAACGCTGGTGACCAATGCCGGGTCAAATGGCAAATTCCTTGGTGTCATGGACCTCGATGTACGAAAAGGCAAGGTGCAGGGGTATCGCTACCGCCTGATGCCAGTATTTTCAAATCTACTGGAAGCCGACGCTGAAATGTTCAGGTATATTGAAAAAGTTCGCGCACCATATCGCAAGGAATTGCGTAAAAAGCTGGCGGTTGCTGACCAGACACTGTATCGCCGTGGTAATTTCAACGGCACTTTCGACCAGGTCATTTGTGATGCCCTGCGTGAGGTGAATGATGCAGAAATCTCTCTGTCTCCGGGCTTCCGCTGGGGCACCACTGTGCTAGGTGGCCAGAGTATCACTTTTGAGAATGTCATGGATCAGACCTGTATCACCTATCCCAATACCTATCGTCGCGAGATGACCGGTGAGGAGATCAAGGTCATCCTGGAGGATATAGCGGACAACCTGTATAACACAGACCCCTACTACCAGCAGGGTGGTGACATGGTTCGTGTGGCGGGTATTGATTACACGCTGGCACCCAACAACAAAATTGGCAGCAGGATCTCAGATGTGCGGCTCGATAATGGCAAGAAGCTTGAAGCGTCCAAAAAGTATACCGTGTCCGGCTGGGCGTCGGTCAATTCGATACCTGACGGCAAGCCAATCTGGGATGTCGTTTCTGATTATCTTATAGACAAAAAGACCGTCAAGATTAAGAAGATGAATCTGCCCAAGCTGGTCGGTGTTAAGGGTAATCCGGGTCTATCTTCATATGGTAAAGTCTGATTTGAGAAGTGTATGCAGTTCTCTCCGCTGAAATATTTGACTGGCATTTCGCTAGCGATGCTTGTCGTCGCTATAGGAGGATGCCAGTCAGATTCACAGGTGTCACAGCCGCGCCAGGTCGACTATGATCTAGGGAAGTATTTCTCAAGCATTCCCAGAGAGTTTCCCGAGCAGCGGGAATTCCATGCCAGTGACGGCTCTCTGCAGGCCTTTACTGGGTATCGGCACGGAGGCAAGCAGCAGGTTGCCATAATTTATCTACATGGACTGGAAGGCCATGCAGGCTGGGGCCGTGCTCTATCAGAAAAACTTGTAGAGCGGGATTACGATGTATTTTCACTTGATCGTCGCGGTAGTGGCTACAGCAGCAAAAGCTCCGTTAAGGTCAATGGTAAGCCTGTTCAGTATGAAGATTATGTCAGCGACGTTCATTCCTTTTTAAAGCCATTAAAGGCCCATTACCAGTCAGTCTACATAATTGGCTATGATTGGGGGGCGAGGCTTGCACTTGCTTATGGCATTGCCTATCAGGGGCAAAGCAGGGGGCTGGTACTAGTCAGTCCGCGGCTAATAATACCCGGTGCCGGTTTGACACAAAAAGTTAAATCCATGGCCGGTATGTCAGACCCGGTCGAGCGGGATATGGCCGCAGAATTCGATCCCGAGCTTCATGTCACGAGCAGTGAAATTCAGTTAGCCCTGGCAACAGATAGCTCACGGGTGAAAGAACTGGATGAGAATTTTCTCAGGCAAAGCATGCGCATGAGTGAATTTATTAAAACGTATATCAAGCGCATCAACCAGCCTGTGCAGCTCTTTCTGGCCAGACCTGACCCTCTTATTGATGAAAAGGGTCTGATTGCTTTACTCGAAAAAGGTCGCCAGCCCTCGTTTGATGTGCAATATATAGATGGTACGAAGCACGCACTGCAAATTGAGGCGCCTGATCGCCTCGCCCGTGATATTCATCACTGGATACGCTACCAGGAGCTGTCACGTAATAGCGGGCAGGTTGATTGAGCCGAAAGTTATTACTGGCTTTTAGTCAGGATCTGGTATGTGTGTTACAGAAAGGCTTCTGCTTTGATGATGTTAGATGGCAAAGGGTTTGTGCCACATTTAACGAAAAAGCTGCGACGCTGAGTATGGCTGATTTGAGAGAAATATCTCCAGATGAGGATGTGTTGTACGAAGAAAATCAGAGAATCAAACTAAAATAGTAATAAATACTGCCTGGCGGGTTACGCAAAATGGCAATAAAGTGTGCTCTTGGTATGCTTCAGATTGTAAGATATGTTAATGTTCGAAGTCTCTAAAAATAGAGATGATGGGGGTGTTTTCCCTGATTTCGCAGGTATTCGATTTCAGCGACTGCTGCGGACAGAGGATGAAGACACCGTGCGTTATTTAATAACGTATTAAAATAATTGAAAGTAATGATTGTGTTTACCGGGCCGTTCCAAGCCGGGCGTACACATCGGGAATCCCAGAAAAGAGGAATATCCATGGCAGTAAACAGGGCAGGCCTCCCGCTGCAGAAAAATAATTACAGGTTTTCACGATTAATATCAGGACTTTGCCTTGCTGTAGTGGTGCAGGCTGCAAGCGCATGGAGCATTGTGGACGTTGAGCAGAAACAGGTAGGTAATTCGTCGGTACTTGGCGGTACAGTCATTCCCTATAAAGAAGT
>JAUWVE010000191.1 GCA_030617565.1 Gammaproteobacteria bacterium
CAGTCGTGAGCATGTCAACAAGCTCAAAGCTGACCTGAAGGGGCTGGATAAAAAAACACAGCAGCTCAGTGCCGAACAAAAGGCAGCACAGAAGCAGGGGAAAAAGGTACATAAATTCGCCGGTGAAGGTAACCGGCAGTATCTGACCGGGCTTAAGCTGGGCGGCAAGCGGATTCTTATATTGCTCGATGCCTCAGCAAGCATGCTGGATGAAACTATTGTCAACGTCATTCGACTGCGCAATATGGGCGATAAGCAAAAAATGTCAGCAAGGAAATGGCGCAGGGCGCAGGGCACAGCGGAATGGCTGATCGGCAACCTGCCACCCACATCAAAATTTCAGTTATATTTATTCAACACCCGCTCACGTGCGGCAGTGGCAACCTCCGGTGGCGGCTGGTTATCGGCATCCGATCCGCAGAATGTTGCTGATGCCGTCAGGGGCTTGCGACAGGCCATTCCTGAAGGCGGCACCAGTCTATACCATGCATTGCAGACAGCCAGCCTGTTAACGCCCAAGCCTGACAACATCCTGTTGATCACAGACGGTTTGCCAACCCAGGGACAGAAAACACCGACTCGCACGACCGTGACGAGTGAAAGAAGGCTGGTACATTTTGATCGTGCTGTGAAAGTTCTGCCATCGGGCATTCCTGTCAATACTATTCTATTGCCGATGGAGGGTGATGCCTATGCAGCAGCAGCTTTCTGGCAGCTGGCGGTAGAAACACGGGGCTCCTTTCTAACACCGGCAAGGGACTGGCCATGAGCAGGGGCAGACGGCGGCGGGATGTCGATATCTTTAACCTGTCCTTTCTGGATGTCGTTTCCTGCGGTTTTGGTGCCATCATCCTGCTGCTGGTAATCGTAAAAATCGGTGAGCCGCGTGTCATTGAAAATTTAACAGTTGACCTGTCCGGCCAGGTAATGAAACTGCAGAAGGAGATATTCCTGATACGCGGAGAAACCACCGTACTGAATCGTGAATTGACCGAAAAGCAGGAGCAGCTGTCCATCAACAGGGAAAAACTGGCCAGGCTAAAGGGTGGTCTATCTACTATCAAAGGGCAGTTTGCACGGGCGAAAACTGACAGCGAAGCACAGGCAATTATTGCCGGGCGTCTGCAAAGTGCTCAGCAAACCCTGACAGAAGAAATGCGCCGTCTGCAGGCAAGCAGTGTTAAACCGACAGTGAATAACAGCCGAATCGGCGGCATACCGGTGGACAGTGAATACATTATCTTCATCATTGATACTTCCGGTTCGATGAACCAGTTTGCCTGGTCACTGGTACGCAAGAAAATGAATGAAGTGTTAAAAGTTTATCCCAGTGTTAAAGGCATACAGGTGATGAACGACATGGGGGTGTATATGTTTGAGACCTACAAGGGAAAATGGATCCCGGATACCCCCGCACGCCGCAGTGCCATCAACCAGCGGCTGGCACGCTGGACACCGTTTTCCAACTCCAGCCCGGTGGAAGGTATAGAGGCAGCAATCAGGCGTTTCTATGCGAAGGACAAACGCATCAGCCTGTATATTTTTGGTGATGATTTTTCATCCGGTTCGATTGAAAGCGTCGTCAATACTGTTGAGCGTCTTAACCGGGCAGACAGCAGCGGTAAACATCGTGTACGCATCCATGCAATCGGTTTTCCAGTGTTGTTCAGTGCAGGAGGGATGGGCAACAATGTTGTGCGCTTTGCTGCTTTGATGCGCAAGCTGGCAGAGAATAACGATGGGACGTTTGTGGGGTTGAACAGTCTTCGGCCGTAGGGTCTTGAAGTTCCAAGTTCCAAGTTACAAGAATTAAGTATCAAGAAAATTAAAATTTTTTTCTTTCGTCTTTCGTCTTGGAACTTGGAACTTGGAACTTGGAACTTAATTCAATCTTTCCTGGGCCTTTTCTGTAACTTTCGCTGCAGTGTTCTTCGATGCATATTCAGCGCGCGGGCGGTGGCGGAGATGTTGCCGTCATGGTCATTTAATATTTTCTGGATATGTTCCCACTCAAGACGGTTGACTGAAAGAGGCTGTGTCGCGACTTCGACATCGGTATTCCCGTCCTGCCGGTTAAAGGCTGCAATCACTTCATCGGCATCAGCCGGTTTTGACAAATAATGCACGGCACCGAGTTTGATGGCTTCTACGGCGGTAGCGATACTGGAAAAACCCGTGAGCATTATGATGCGCGTGTGCGGGTCGATGGAAATAAGATGTTTGACCAGCACCAGGCCTGATGGGCCGGGCATATTAAGATCAACGACTGCATATTCCGGTGCCTGTACTTCACTTAATACAATGGCTTCATCGACATTGTGAGCGATCTCTACGTTGAAACCACGTTTTTCCAGTGCCTGTCCCATAACCTGACAATATATGTCATCATCATCGACCAGCAACAAATCGGGCAGGTCGCGGACATTTTCGGCAGTTTGATTTGTCATGACTGGACTCTGATTGTAGACAACGGTAGTTTAATGACAGCCTGCGCGCCACCTCCTTCACGCGTGGCGAGGCTTAGCGTTCCATCAAAACTTTCTATCACTGCATGTGCCAGGTAGAGCCCTAAGCCGTGGCCATCAGGCTTGGTGGTAAAGTAAGGTGTTCCGGCTGCTGCCTGAACGGACGGGCTGATTTCTTCCCCCCGGTCACCGACTACAATAGTCAGGGTCTCACTGTCCCATGTAACTTCAAGGTCAATGTTGTCGATA
>JAUWVE010000019.1 GCA_030617565.1 Gammaproteobacteria bacterium
TTGGTGGTCATGACCAGGATGACATTGCGGAAGTCTGTTTTCCTGCCGTTGTTGTCGGTCAACATGCCGTGGTCCATCACCTGCAACAGGATATTGAAAACATCAGGATGCGCCTTTTCAATCTCATCCAGCAGCAGCACTGCGTGCGGTGTTTTATTAATAGCTTCGGTCAGCAAGCCGCCCTGGTCAAAGCCCACATAACCGGGGGGTGCGCCTATCAATCTCGACACCGTGTGGCGTTCCATATATTCAGACATATCGTAGCGTATCAGCTCAATGCCCATTGCATGAGCCAATTGCCGCGTGACTTCTGTTTTGCCGACACCGGTCGGTCCGGCAAACAGGAAATTGGCAACCGGGCGGTCTTCCGGCCCGAGGCCGGAGCGTGACATCTTGATCGCCGAAGACAGCGCTGAAATGGCTTCATCCTGGCCGAATATCACCCGTTTCAGATCGGTTTCCAGATTTGTCAATGTACGTTTGTCTGAGCTGGTTACCTGTTTCGGCGGGATACGGGCCATCTTGGCAACGACTGATTCTATTTCATGAATACCGATTTTTTCTTTACGTTTGTTCGCCGGCTGCAAATGCACACGTGCACCGGCTTCATCCAGTACATCAATCGCTTTATCCGGCAGATGGCGATCATTGATATAACGGTTTGACAGTTCTACTGCACCGGTGATTGCTTTTTTGGTATAGCGAACCTGGTGGTGCTGTTCAAAAACGGATTTCAGTCCGTTAAGAATAGCGATGGTTTCATCGATAGATGGCTCAGGCACATCGATCTTCTGGAAACGACGTGACAGGGCGCGGTCTTTCTCGAATATTCCGCGGTATTCCTGGTAGGTCGTGGAACCGATAAAACGAATCGCACCTGTACCCAGCACAGGTTTTAGTAGATTCGATGCATCCATGGCGCCACCCGATGCGGCACCCGCACCTATGATGGTATGAATCTCATCGATAAACAGAATGGCCTTACCATCCATATCTTTTAGTTCTCCGAGAACGGCTTTAAACCTTTTTTCAAAATCACCGCGGTATTTTGTCCCGGCCAGCAACGCACCCAGATCGAGCGAGTAAATAGTATTGTCCGCAATCACGGCTGGTACCTTTCCATCAACAATGCGACTCGCCAGACCTTCGGCCATGGCTGTTTTACCAACCCCGGCATCACCGACATAGAGTGGATTATTTTTTCTGCGACGGCAGAGTATCTGCAGGGTGCGTTCGATTTCAAAATCACGCCCGATCATCGGATCAATCCGCCCTGCCCTGGCCTCATCGTTGAGATTGACGGTGTACAACTCCAGTGCAGTCTTTCTGGTTTCAGTCTCAGCGCCTTCGACATTATCACCGGGCAGGGACTCAAATTCCATCTCATCGTCACGACTAACGCCGTGAGAGATATAGCTGGTCACATCAAGTCGGGTAATATCCTGCTGATTAAGGAAGTATACGGCGAAAGACTCTGCTTCTGAAAAAAGTGCCACCAGTACATTAGCGCCATTAACCTCTTTTCTGCCTGAGCCCTGTACATGCAGGATTGCACGTTGAATTACGCGCTGAAAACCCAGTGTCGGCTGGGTTTCGTTCTCACTTTCTGATGGCAATACAGGTAAAGTCGTATCGATAAACTCTTCCAGTAAGGCACGCAGCTTGCTGCGGTCGCAGCCGACTGCCTGCAGCACTGAAGACGCAGTCTGGTCCTCCAGCAGGGCCAGCAGTAAATGCTCTACCGTGATGTACTCGAAATGACGGGCACGTGCCGTTTTAACAGCATCATTCAACGTTTGTTCAAGTTCTGCAGATAGCATGTCCGGTTACTCTTTTGTCCTGCCTGTTAGTTGTCCAGATTTTCGGGTTCCATTTCACATTGCAGCGGGTGTTCCCCCTGTTGGGAAAGGTCCATCACCTGGCGTACTTTGGTCTCAGCAATCTCACGGGTGTAGACACCACACACACCAACGCCTTTGGTGTGCACATGCATCATGATTTGCGTTGCCGCATCATGGTCCTTGCGAAACACGCTTTGCAGCAACATAATCACAAAATCCATGGGAGTGTAATCATCATTGATCAGCAACACCCGGTACATGTCCGGCCTTTTAAGTGCCGGCTTTGCTTCCTGTAATGCCAGCCCGTCTCCTGATTTATGGTCTACGTCTGTCATGTCTTAAGGGTACCTCTATTCAATATAGCCCTATTCGTCCATTTTCCAAGTGAAAATCCTACATATTTGCGATAATTGCATCACCGAAGCCGGAACAACTGACTTTCGTTGCATTCTCCATCAAGCGTTCAAGGTCGTAGGTGACTGTACCATCCTGAATCGCACCTTCGATACCCTTAATAATCAGATCTGCCGCTTCATTCCAGCCCATGTGGCGCAGCATCATTTCCGCTGACAAAATCAGCGAGCTAGGATTCACCTGATCTTTACCTGCATATTTGGGCGCTGTGCCGTGAGTTGCCTCAAAAATTGCAATCTCATCAGACAGGTTTGCACCCGGGGCCAACCCGATACCGCCAACCTGTGCCGCCAGCGCATCGGAAATGTAATCACCATTCAGGTTCATCGTCGCAATCACATCATATTCTTTCGGACGCAGCAGAATTTGCTGCAAAAAGGCATCCGCGATGACATCCTTGATGATGATTTCCTTGCCTGTCTTCGGGTTCGTCATTCGGCACCAGGGGCCGCCATCAATCTCCGTTGCACCGAATTCCTTCTTAGCCAGTTCATAGCCCCAGTTCTTAAATGCACCTTCGGTAAACTTCATGATATTACCTTTGTGCACTAAAGTAAGAGAATCCCGATCCTGATCAATGATGTACTGCAGAGCCCTGCGAACCAGGCGCTCAGTCCCTTGCTGCGAAATCGGTTTAATACCAATACCGGATGTCTCGGGGAAACGAATCTTGCTGACCGACATCTCTGTGTGCAGAAAATCAATCACCTTCTTCACTTCGTCACTACCCGCTTCCCACTCCACACCGGCATAGATATCCTCGGAGTTCTCACGGAAAATCACCATTTCTGTATCCTGGGGGCGCTTCAAGGGGCTGGGCACACCCTGAAAATAGCGCACCGGGCGCAAACAGACATAAAGATCCAGATCCTGGCGTAATGCAACATTGAGTGAGCGTATACCCCCACCGACAGGTGTCGTCAACGGCCCTTTAATTGACACAATAAACTCTCTGGCTGCCGCCAGCGTTTCAGCGGGCATCCAGTTATCGCCACCATAGGTAGCAACCGCCTTCTCACCGGCAAAAATCTCCATCCAGGCAATTGCCCGATCACCGCCGTATGCCTTTGCAATCGCAGCATCAATAACCTTGCGCATGACAGGGGTAATATCAACACCAATACCGTCGCCCTCAATGTAAGCAATTATGGGCTTGTCAGGCACATTCAGGCTGTAATCTGAATTCAGCGTAATCTTCTCGCCACCTGCGGGAAGTTCTATCTTTTCGTATGACATGCGTACTCCAGGTACTGTTGAGGGAACGCAGGCGTGAAAATCCTGCTTTAAGCTGTAATTCTCACGATTTCCACGACAAATGTCCATCGCTGAACTATGTATTTTGCTATGCCACCATAGGTGCAATATACTCTTCCGTAAGGTTTAACAAGGTGTAGCAAAAAATAAAAAAACTCTGGAGGACAATGATGAAACTATTTAAACATAGTGCCCTGGCACTGATAATAACAATGGGGCTAATCGCATCAGGAATCACTCATGCTGCATCAAAACCTGTCGTCAGCATAGCCGACTTTAAGAAAACCGTTGCCATCGGCTGGTGGGGCGGCCAGGTAGGCAGGGACATGGCTGACATGCTTGCTAATGAGTTAATGGGCACAAAGCAATTCAGAGTCGTCGAGCGTCAGAAAATCGGAGCGGTTCTTGCTGAACAGGATCTGGCTGCCAGTGGCCGGATCAAAAAAGGCACGGGTGCCAAAACAGGTGAACTTACCGGTGCCCAGTATATGATAACAGGGGCTGTGACAGCGTATCAGGAGAACGTTGCGGACACCGGCGGCGGCCTGAGCTTCAAAGGCATCAAACTGGGTGGCAGCAAGGGCAAAGCCTACATTGCCGTTGACATAAGGGTCATCGATGCATCAACCGGTGAAGTTGTGGATAGTCGTACGGTTGAAGCCAACTCTAGCAAGAGTGGAGTGCGTCTGGGCTTTTTCAAAAGCGGAGTGGGAGGAAACTTCAACACTAAGAAAAAAACGCCAGCGATGAAGGCCGTTCGTGCAGTTATCATGGAAATATCGGAATATCTTTCCTGCTCAATGGTTGAAAAAGACGGCTGCATGAGCGATTACGATGCCAAAGAAAGCCGTCGCAGAGAAAAAACTAAAGGCGCAATTACCCTCGAATAAAGCATATTTTAATTTTTACAGGTAACCAGTGGCGGCCCGAAATGCTAATACAGCAGGAGCAAGGACGTTCATTCAACGATCATGAGCACACCTGAGCCAAAATTCAAGCAGGTTTTTCATGCCATCAGGCCATACTGGCTGTCATTGCTTCTTGCCATTGTTGCGGTCATTGGCCTGACCTTTTTTAGCGCATGGCTAAAGCTCAATGACTTTAAAAACTACCAGGCAGAAATTTCACAGAGCACTGCAAAAGGCACTGCATCAGAGATATCGCGTTTTGTCAGTGACCTTGAGCGCCAGCTGAGGGGTTTTACCTGGGATCACTCCAGGCTGTTATCAAATATAGCAGCTGAGCCGACAAACAGTGACAATATGCTGGAATTTGAGGCTGTGCTGGAAAATGAATTTCCCACCACGCTGAATTACTCTATTGCCAGTAAAACCGGCAGGCTTATTGCACAGAACGATGAGTTAGAAATTGGCGATTTGTGCAAACAGGATATACGCAGCTACACGGTAAGCAAGGAAAATATGCTTAATTTTCATCCGGGCGTAGAAGGTGACCATTTTGATATCATGACATCGTTCAAGGATGAAAGCGGGCGGGAAATGATTTTTTTTATCAGTCTCGCCGCTGAAATACTTTCTCCTATCCTGGCCAGTCACAAGCTCCCCGATTATCAGATTTTCCTTATCTCGACAGCGACGCCTGATGTCATTGACATCAGCTCAGAAGGGACACGGCAATATATCAGCCACAGCCGGGAATTAAGCCCGGCAGAACTAAAAAGGCTGAATAGTCGTTTTCCTGTGCGAAGCACTGGCTGGCAACTGGTCATGGTGCCCGATGAATCGATATATAGCAGGAAGTTTAATGCCGTCCTTTGGAGCTCGATGCTGACTCTTCTTATCGCCGGCATCCTCGGGATGATAATCCTGCTGCTCATCATCAAACGTCACAAGATAGAAAAGAAGGACGAGCAAAAATACCAGCAGTTATTTACAGATATAAATGCACCCATGATCCTGATCGACCCGGAAGACGGCAGCATCGTTGATGCCAATAAGGCGGCGGTAGAATATTACGGGCACCCACTGGAAACACTAAAGAACCATGGCGTAAGTCTCATCAATACCAGAAGTTACCCGGAAATCAAAAAAGCTATTACTGAGCTTGTCGATGAGGGGAAAAATTCATGTATTTTTCAACACCGCCTGGCATCGGGAGAAATCAGAGATGTCGAAATCTGGTCTGGTCCGCTGCACATTGATAACAAACAAATACTTTATACCATCGTGCATGACATCACGGCTCGCGTACAGGCAGAACATGCGTTACTTGAAAGCGAATCACGTTTTAAAACACTCACTAACCTGTCACCGGTAGGAACTTTTTTCACCAATGCAAAAGGCATCTGTAATTATGTCAATAATGAGTGGGTAAAAATCACCGGGCGGCCGGAATCTTACTGGCGCAACAGGACCTGGACTGAAGCGATACACGAAGCGGACAAAGAGAAAATCATTGCCGACTGGGCAAGAATAGTGCTTAAACATGAGACCTTTGAAGTGGAGTGTCGTATCTGCAAACCAGACGGCAGCATTTGCTGGATTTTATGCAGGGCTACCGCCATCAAGGAATCAGATCGAGGCCAGGATCTATTCATTGGCGCGGTGATCGATATCAGCGACCGCAAGCAGATAGAACATGAATTACAGCTGATGGCGACGACATTTGAAACCCATGATCCAATTCTGATTACTGATGAACATAGTAAAGTTCTCAAAATCAACCAGGCGTTCAGTGAAGTTTCCGGATACAAGGAAGAAGAACTGATCGGGAAATCAACCAATACTTTCAAGACACGCCACCATAACAGGGAATTCTTTAAAAGCATGTGGCATGATTTGTCCAAAAAAGGCAACTGGCAGGGCGAGATATATAACCGATCAAAATCCGGGCATATCCACCAGGACTGGGTAACCATCACGGCGATAAAAGACAACCAGGGAAAAATAATCAACTACATTGGACACTACCACGACATCACCAAGCGTAAAGAAGCGGAGGAACAAATTCGCAAGCTGGCCTTTTATGACCCATTGACCAGCCTCCCTAACAGACGTTTGTTTCTGGAAAGACTGGAAGATGAACTGGAAATCGCCCACCTTGAAAACAAACAGGGTGCCCTGCTGTTCCTTGACCTTGATCACTTCAAGAACCTCAATGATTCACTCGGCCACCCGGTAGGCGATGCATTGCTGGTGGAAGTGAGCCGCCGCTTGAGAGAAAACACAGGCAAAGGTGAAACCATTGCCAGAATCGGTGGCGATGAGTTTGTCGTTCTACTGCCAAACATTGCACCCGTTGTTGAATTATCGGTAGAACGTGCAGAACAGCTTGCAGAAAAAATCCGTGTCGCCATTACCGAACCCTTTTACATCCATGGTCATGAGTACCATATTTCTGTCAGCATCGGCATATCGTTGTTCCCGGAAAAAAATCAGAACTCCGCAGATATTCTAAAACGTGCCGACACGGCAATGTATAGAGCCAAGCAGAATGGCCGCAACTCTTTGTGCTTTTTTGAGCAGGAAATGCAAATTAGTGCTGACAGAAGACTGGCTATAGAAAAGGACCTGCGCCATGCGATCAGACAAAACGAATTATTTCTTGTCTATCAATCTATGATTGACTGGGAAGGAAATATAATCGGGGCTGAAGTACTGCTGCGATGGCAGCATGAAAAGAACGGCCTGATACCTCCGGGAGATTTTATTCCCATTGCCGAAGATACCGGGCTTATATTTGATATTTCCCAATGGGTGCTGAATACCGCCTGCGCACAATTACGTGACTGGATGAACGAGAACCAGGCACTGGCTGATCAACTACGGTGTATCTCGATCAACCTCAGTCCGAAGGAATTCAATCAAAACGGCTTTGAAGAAAAAGTGCTTAAAATCGTCCGAAAATTTGACATTCCGCCGGATCGTATTGAATTTGAGATTACAGAGCGCCTGATTATCAGCAACCTGGAAAATACCATTGAGAAAATGCTGAAAATGAAGAGACACGGCTTCCGTTTTTCAGTTGATGACTTTGGTACAGGTTACTCTTCTCTCGCCTATTTGAAAGAACTGCCTATTAATCGCCTAAAAATCGATCGCTCCTTCATCCGTGATATTACTGAAGACCGCAATGATGCGACCATTGTCGAAACAATTATTTCCATGTCTCATCACCTTGGCCTTGAAGTCGTTGCAGAAGGCGTAGAAACGCAGGAACAGCATTTTTTCCTTAGCCAGCATGCCTGTGATATCTTCCAGGGCTATTATTTCAGCAAGGCGCGGATCGCGTCAGAATTCATCATGCTTGTCATGCAGCACGACAAGGAAAATACACAGTAGAAAAACCTGCTAGCGAAACACTATAGCGCCTGTATCGAAGCATTCATTACACAGATGGCAACTTCAGTATTTCTTGGTCTCTCAGGCGGCGTAGACTCTGCCGTTGCAGCGCTGTTGCTGAAACAACGGGGCTACGACATCACCGCTGTTTTCATGAAGAACTGGGAAGAAGATGATGCAGAGGACTACTGCGCGGCGGCTGAAGACCTGGCAATAGCGGAAGAAGTCGCCAACATACTGGATATCCCATTACTCACAGTTAATTTCGCAACGGAATACTGGGACAGGGTATTTGAGCACTTTCTGCAGGAATACCGTGCCGGCAGGACGCCTAACCCTGACGTATTGTGTAATCGTGAGATAAAATTCAGGGCCTTTCTGGATTATGCGCTGGATCATGGTGCTGACAAGATCGCCACCGGTCATTATGCTGACGTGCATCAGTGTCATGGCAGCGCATATCTTGGCAAGGCAGCCGACAAGGACAAAGACCAGACCTATTTCCTTTATGCCATTGGTCAGCATGCACTGGCACATAGTCTTTTTCCGCTCGCCGGCTTACAGAAATCTGCAGTAAGGGAGCTGGCACGCAACAACAAACTGCCCAACTACAACCGCAAGGACAGCACTGGCATATGTTTTATCGGTGAACGGCGTTTTCGTGATTTTCTGGCACAGTATATCCCTGCCCAGCCTGGTGATATCCAGCAGCTTGATGGATCAATTATTGGACAGCATCAGGGACTGATGTACTACACTATCGGCCAGCGTCAGGGACTTGGCATCGGTGGCCCGGGAGAGCCCTGGTTCGTCGTTAGCAAGGACCTGGATAACAACATCCTCATTGTTGTTGAAGGCAAAAACCACCCTGCACTGTTCCAGTCCAGTCTGATTGCTGATGAATTGCACTGGATAGCCAACAAGCCTCCTGTCCTGCCACTCAGCTGTACGGCTCGCATTAGACATCGGCAGCCTGAACAGAACTGTCGCCTTTCTGAAATAGATAATGAATCAATCAGAGTCACTTTTGAGCAACCACAAAGAGCTATAGCCACGGGTCAGTCTGTGGTCTTTTATGAAGGGGATCTATGCCTGGGTGGCGGCGTGATCAGTTCATCGCAGTAATACCGAAACTCAGTCGAATCAGTTAATATTCATCAAAGCCTTTCTAATATCGAGTAATATTGAGAAATCCATATGAAGCTTTCCGCCTTAACCGCACTTTCCCCTATTGACGGTCGCTATGGCATTAAAACTGCCGAACTGCGCCCTTTTGTCAGTGAATACGGCCTGATACACCATCGCATCATCATTGAAATTGAATGGCTCAAGGCCCTCGCCGCACACCCGGATATTCCAGAAGTGCCTGCTTTTTCGCAAGCTGCACTGGATTTTCTTGAATCCATCAAAACGGGATTCAATGAAACGGAAGCTCAACGCGTTAAAAATATTGAAAGCAAGATTAACCATGACGTCAAAGCCATCGAATACTATATTAAGGAAAAACTGGAGGCCTTTGATGAGTTGAATTCCATCAGTGAATTCGTCCATTTTGCCTGCACCTCTGAAGACATCAACAACCTTTCACATGCGTTGATGATTAAAGGCGCAAACGAAACAGTCCTGCTGCCTGCTATGGACAGTGTTATTGATACCATCACAGATCTATCTCTGCAGTATGCCGCCATTCCGATGCTGGCGCGCACACATGGTCAGCCTGCCTCACCCACCACTGTCGGCAAGGAACTGGCAAACGTTGTTGCCCGCCTGCGGCGACAGCGGACCCAGTTTGCTGCCAGTCCTTTACTGGGTAAAATCAACGGCGCAGTCGGTAATTATAATGCCCATCTGTCTGCTTATCCGGACATAGACTGGGCCAGTTTCGCAGAAAGCTTTGTCCTGTCACTAGGACTGGAATGGAACCCCTATACCACCCAGATTGAACCCCACGATAATATCGCTGAATTGTTCGATGTCTTAGCCCGTTTCAATACCATTATTCTCGACTTTGACCGTGACATCTGGGCCTATATTTCGAATGGCTATTTCAAACAGAGAACTATCAGCGGAGAGGTAGGCTCCTCTACCATGCCGCACAAAGTGAATCCCATCGACTTCGAAAATTCGGAAGGTAATATCGGTATCGCAAATGCCCTGTTGAATCATATGTCGGCAAAACTACCTGTCAGTCGCTGGCAGAGAGACCTGACCGATTCCACTGTGCTGCGCAATGAAGGGGTCGCGCTGGCCTATTCTCTGCTGGCATGGAAATCGACCCTGCGCGGCTGCAGCAAACTGGAAGTCAACGAAGAAAAGCTGGCTGCTGACCTGATGGCCAACTGGGAAGTACTGGCTGAACCCATCCAGACGGTAATGCGACGCTATGGCATTGAAGAACCCTATGAAAAGCTGAAGGAACTGACAAGGGGCAAGGGCATTACCCGGGAAACGCTGAAGGCGTTTATAGAGAGGCTGGAAATCCCTGAGTCCGCTCGCAATGAATTGCTGAAGTTGACACCTGCCACCTATACGGGCAATGCTGAACAGCAGGCGAAGGGGATAAAAAAACAGGTTAAAGGTTAAAGGTTAAAGGTTAAAGGTTAAAGGTTAAAGGTTAAAGGCTAAAGGCTAAGGATGAAAATCATTCCTGGAACTTGAAACTTGAAACTTGAAACTATGCTGGCAGACTATAATTCAACAGGAAATAATCATGGAAAATGATAACAGCACTGAAAATGACAGCTTCCGGGTCGATACACGGGAACAGGTCGCTGAAACCAGCACGCATCTGATTCAGGAAGCCGGCCGCAGCATCAACATCCTGCTTTATGACTACGACGACGTACTATTGCCTGGCGCCAGCATTGACGGTCTGCTTTCGACATTTATCCTTCAGCATGAACGCTGTCGTTTCCAGTATCTATGTTCT
Organism: Gammaproteobacteria bacterium; assembly: GCA_030617565.1. Taxonomy (GTDB): domain Bacteria; phylum Pseudomonadota; class Gammaproteobacteria; order BMS3Bbin11; family BMS3Bbin11; genus BMS3Bbin11. The sequence goes on from JAUWVE010000019.1 coordinate 10,740, forward strand.
GAGAATAGCCTGCTACGTGAACGTGGCGGAAAACTGATCCAGTTGGCGAGGAAATTTAGTACTTTCATCAAACTGCGTCAGCTGCCTGATGGCCTGAAACCCATCCATGAACAGTTTATCGTCACGGATGGAAACTCCAGCATGCTTACCCAGGATCACAGGTCCTACGATTATTATACCCATCTCAATAATCGCGCCAGGGCACATAAACTGAACAACCGCTTTGATGAATTATGGCAGCGTTCAGAGCCTGTACCGGGTATTCATGTGACAGGACTGTGAAAATCAGACTAAGGACTAAAGACGAAGGACAAAGAAAACATCGAACCACATCAGTTTTTCTTTAATCCTTAGTCCTTCGTCTTTCGTCTATTGCTCATGAAGAGGATAATACCAGCCCTGACACTGGCCCTCCTTCTCATTTCCAGCTGCCAGCAGACGCAGACTACTCAGTATTCACAGGCAGACGCGGCAAGCCGGATCGCTAAAAGCATGATCGGACAACCCTATCGCTACGGCGGCCAGTCTCCCGGCGGCTTCGATTGCAGCGGGCTGGTCTGGTACAGTTATAAAAAGGTTGGCGTAAAAACTGCCCGCACGACAAAAGATCTAAGAAAACAGACAAAAAAAATCTCCCGCAGGAAGTTACGGGCCGGTGACCTGGTTTTCTTCAAGGGTTGGGTACGTACCGGTCATGTGGGGATGTATATTGCTGATGGTCGCTTCGTGCATGCCCCCTCTTCCGGAAAAAAAGTCAAAATAGACAGGCTGGATACGGGCTATTGGGATGATCACTTCAAATCAGCGGGCAGGATTTTAGATTAAAGACAAAAGATTAAGGATGAAAGAGGGAACCGCTATAATGAGGCTTCGGTCTTTATTTTTTTGTAGGTCCGAATTTATTCGTACAAGATATGTGCGAATAAATTCGCACCTACTCTAGTCTTCATGAATTCAACAACTCTTCAGCCGTCGCCGCAAACTGCTTGCGTTTAAACAGAAATTGAATTCGCCCACCCCCCAGCTGCTCCCACAACACTGCCGCTCTTGCACCGGCCAATAACAGGCAGCGAATTCGATTTACGATGTCCTCCTGTTGCAGAAAGTCCGGATTGCCCTTTACAATTATCCGGGGCTGCAGGGTGCTTATAGTTTCGCTGTAGATATCAGCAAAACGGGCAAGCAGGGTGGAGTTGATGCCTGCACCCTGCTGCATAGATTCAAAATAGTCCTTCTGGCGCTGTACGCTCTGGATTAGCCCGGTTAATTGCTCAAGCAACTCTGGCCGGTGCAGCACTTTATGGGTCAAATGCATCAGGCTGAATACGTAGGCCAGGATTACCATGTTGGCTTCACTTTTATCACTGCTGGCAAAACCGGCTAATGTCTTCAGCCCAAGCGAAACACCTTCTGTTCCAGAAAAGACTTGCGGCACGTCATCGGCATCTATCATAAACAGACTTTCTATGCTGTTACGTGTGGCATCTTCGTCAGCTCTGCCAGTTGTCGCCAGCTGATGCACCAGTGTAGCTGACTGAAATATTCCTGCCAGCGCCAGTGTGCGATCGTTAAATGATGAGGCCATCAGCTTGTCTGTACCGATGTATCATCAAACACTGATTTTTCCTGCATCGATTTCCAGTCGATACGTTCCATCAGATAGCAGAGGCAATCCATACGGATAATATTGGCATCATCCGTCAGCATAACTGGCATCACTTGCACACTAAGCCTGTAGTCTTTGCCGTCACGTATAAAAAATTCGGCTGAGCGATCTTTTCCATGTTCATCCCAGGCCTCAAGGAAGGCATCCGAGCCTTCTCTTATTCGGCAAAAACGTACACCGCTGGCAATTTCAGAAAAGTTCATTGAAGTAAGATTTTTATCAAACACTATATCTGTCCCGTTATCCATGCCAGCGCCATTAAAAGAGAAGCTGTAAGTACTGGGTATTTTGACGATGGAAACAAGATGGTACAAATCCATGTCATGTTCCGGCAGCGGGTGTTCAGGAAAATGTGATAGATGCAAACAGGCGTCAACAAATTCCAGCGCATGTGCCACCCCGTGCTGATCTCCCGGCAGTCCGCATTCCAGGGTTACCGCCGGGCAATACTCTGACATACTCCAGGTACTGGTGGTATCCGGTTTAACCGTATAGACGACAGTACGGTTAAACAGCGTCGCCAGATGATAAAAGTTTTTTTCGTGCCTGCAGATGAGGGCGAAATGGGGATTTTTCCCTGTATTATTATGTACATCAACTGCAGCAAAGACATTCCTGTCACACATCGCCTGCATCACCTGATGTGTCATATGATGCTCAGGGGTATCACCATAGCCCCAGATTCGATTGTAATCCGGCTGGCCGGGCAAGGCACGCAGACCCTGTTCTGCTGCGGCGACATTACCGATAAAAATGGACAGCGAACGCGGCAGTTTTCTGTTCTGATAGCGTCGCAATATCTGCTGCATCACCAGCAGGCCGGTATATTCATTGCCGTGCAGCATTACACTCAGGAACAGACTATCTTTCCGATTGCCTTCGAGATGGATTAATACAGGCCCGCCAAGCAGATCAAGCAGGCCTGCTGAATCGACCTCCAGCAAACCTTCCGGTATCTGGTGCAATATCCTGAAACCTAAATCAACCATTCGTGTACCGGTGTTGAAGATTGCTGATTGCGGATGTAGGCCTCTGTCATTTCCCGTAGGCTGCAATCATGATGATGAACATAGCTACGTTGCCAGCTGGCGCCATTCTGACCTGATTCTACCCTGGCCTGAAATACATCCAGATAACTATCTATATCACCCTGTGAAATACCAAGAACTGCTAGACCCATTCGTGCCGCTGGAATCAGCTTCTCAAGTAAAAGGTCTTTCACCTTACAATCCCCTACGCCGGGCCAGTGTACGTCTGCCTGCAAACCCTGCTCAGCAACTAAATAAAAATCCTTCTTCACCTGATCAAAACCGATTAGCGATTCGGGTGCGGTCTGCTCATTTGCCAGCGTAGTCGTTATACCAAAATAGAACGCAGCATTCGCTATCATGTCAATGATAGTCGGCCCGGCCGGTGCCACCCGCTGTTCTATACGCAAATGATACACGCCATCATCTACACCTATCAGTGGACGGTTCCAGCGCCAGATGGT